>CAZSSZ010000158.1:0-3410 GCA_964609755.1 uncultured Flavobacteriaceae bacterium
GAAGCATTGTTTTTTAGCAACAAACCGAGCTTCCCAAAATAGCGCACCATATGTCCCATAATAAACGGGCTAGACAGGGCTAGTGCACATGGGCAAGCCACAATAAGCACGGCAACCACAACCTCTACGGCTTTGGCGGCATCCAAAAACCACCACACAATTCCAGACAAGGCGCTTAGCAGTAAAATGGTAGGCGTGAAATATTTGCTTATTCGATTTGCAAAGGAGGGCTGTTCTTTTTTTAGGTGTTTTTCCAAAAGGTCTTGTTGCCACAATTGCAGCAAAAAACTTTCGTCCATGACCTTCTCAGCCTTCACAAAAGCAATACGTTCTTTAATTCTTCCGCCGGCAAATACCCACTCCCCCTTTTTTTTGAGCACCGATTTCGACTCACCAGTAACAAAACTGTAATCAATGTGTGCTTCACCTTGATGAATCACACCGTCTACAGGGATAATTTCCTCGGGGCGTAAGAGCATTACATCTCCTTTTTTGATGTGTTCAATGGAGGTAATCGTTTCGGTTTTATCTGCGCGGATAAGGGTAACGCCCAATGGAAAAAAGGAGGCGTATTCGTGTTCAAAATCGGTGGAGGCATATACGCTTTGTTGCATGAATTGCCCCAACAGCAGAAAGAAAACTAATCCCGTAAGGCTATCAAAATAGGGGAGTTCGTGAGCGATAAAAGCTGCATGTATACTCTTAAGAAAAAGCACGCTTATGCCTAGCGCAATGGGGATATCTAACGACCAAATGCGTTGTTGGATGCTTTTAAACGATTGTACAAAATAGTGTTGGGCAGCATAAAACACTACGGGAATACTTAGGGTAAACATCAGGGTGTCGAACCACGGGCGCAGGGCGTCTAGCCAGGGTTCGCTTTTTTCAAAATAGGTTGGCAATGCCAAAAACATGGTGTTGCCAAAGGCAAATCCAGCAATGCCGATTTTGAGCCAAAGGCTTTGTTTGCTTTTTTGTTTGCGCACTTTTTTTTGCGCACCAAGGCTAAAATCGGGTGGATAGCCCATGCGGTCGAGCAGAAGGGCTAGCTTTTCCAAAGTGCAAAGGGATTCATCAAATACCACGTGCAACATACGTTTTGAAAAATTGACGTGGCTGTGCAGCACTCCTTCCTCGATATGATGCAAATGCTCCAACAACCAAACACAAGCGCTACAATGGATGTTGGGGATAGACAAGGCAACACGCACCTTCCCACTTTCTTTGAACTGTACCCAATGCGCCCACAGCGTTTCGTCTGCCAAAAAAGCGTAGCTCTTTTTTTTCTTTGGGGCTACCCCCTTTTGTGGATAGTAGGTATAAAAGAAATCAAGCTGATGCTCGTGAATGATTTGGTATACGGTTTCGCAGCCTGCACAACAAAAAACAGGAATATCCTGATGGCTTTCTTCCACAGGTGTTTTGGTACCACAATGGTAACATTTGACGCGCTTCATCTGATATGTCAAAGGTCAGGATTGAAATAATTATAAAAACTGACATTTATCATGTTTTAGAATTCGGTAATTTTTTTGTACATTTATGGAACCAAATACTTACGCTTATGTCTATATGTTGTGGTTGTGCACTTTCAAAAAATTTATGCTCAGGGGCTGCGCTTCCCAAATTTGAGTTAGTATCCTTTTCGGCTGGAGAAACCATTTTTGAGGAAAATACCTCGCTCAAAGGGGTTTATTGCATCAAGCAAGGAATTTGCAAAATAGTAAAGCTTAGCGGTCAGGGGAGCGAGCAAATTATACAGTTGTTGGGAATGGATACGCTTCTGGGTATCAGGAGTATGGTAAACGAAGAAAAAACAAATCTTAAGGCGGTTGCCCTAACCCCTGTAAAGGCGTGTTTTTTACCCTCTGAATCTTTGGAACACGCTATACAGCATGACCCTTCTTTTAGTGAATATCTTATTAAAACGCTAGCGGGTTATATAAAAGCCACTGATGAACGAATTGTTACCATGGGGCAAAACCAAGTACACGAGCGGTTGGCGATTTTATTGCGGTATTTGCAGCAGGAATTTGGCGTAGACGAAAACGGGGCGTTTAACATTTACCTGAAACGCACCGAAATGGCAAACTTTATTGGTACCGCCACAGAATCTGTCATACGAGCGCTAAAAAGTTTTGAGCAAAGCGGCTGGGTAAAAAGCCGTGGCAAATCCCTACAAATAATAGACAACAAAGCCCTTAGCCATATTGCCCGCGGTTTTGCTATTGCTTCGCGTTAGGAGGCTTTTTTCTTTTGCGTATCTTTGGATAGATGAATGAGCATCTAGACCCAACCGGCGAGCACCTAAGTAACGAAGAGCACGACATCGATCGTGCGTTGCGTCCGCTTAGCTTTAACGACTTTAGCGGGCAACCGCAAGTACTGGAAAACCTTGAAATTTTTGTCGCAGCTGCCAATCAGCGCGAGGAGCCTTTAGACCATACCTTGTTGCATGGTCCTCCGGGGTTGGGTAAAACCACGCTAGCGCATATTTTGGCACATGAACTGGGTGTAAACCTAAAACTCACCTCCGGTCCGGTGTTGGACAAACCTGGCGATTTGGCAGGCTTGCTCACCAATTTGCAGCCCAGAGACGTTCTCTTTATTGACGAAATTCACCGCCTTAGCCCTATTGTGGAGGAGTATTTGTACTCCGCTATGGAGGATTACCGCATCGATATTATGATAGAAACGGGACCTAACGCTCGTTCGGTGCAAATAGAACTCAGCCCGTTTACCCTTGTGGGGGCTACAACGCGCTCGGGTTTACTTACCGCACCTATGCGGGCACGCTTTGGCATCAACAGTAGGTTGGAATATTATTCTACTGAGGTATTGGCAGGAATAGTAACTCGAAGTGCGGGAATTTTAAACATTCCCATTCAGGAAGCTGCTGCCATTGAAATTGCCGGGCGTAGTCGAGGCACGCCTCGTATTGCCAATGCACTATTACGCCGTGTGCGCGACTTTGCACAAATCAAAGGTAACGGTACGATAGACACAGAAATCACGCATATTGGGCTTAAAGCCCTACATGTAGATGCGCATGGTTTGGACGAAATGGACAATAAAATCCTCACCACCCTTATCGAAAAATTTAAAGGCGGACCTGTTGGTATTAACACCCTGGCTACAGCGGTTTCTGAAAATGGTGAAACCCTAGAGGAGGTTTATGAGCCCTTTTTGATTCAAGAGGGCTTTTTGGTACGCACCCCCCGTGGGCGAGAGGTTACCGAAAAAGCCTATAAACACTTGGGCAAATCGATGCCCAACACCCAAAAAGGCTTGTTTTGAGCCGCGAAAACCATGCTGCTATCGTAAAGCAAATTGCCCAACGCCTGGGCTTTATGGCGTGTGGCATTTCCAAAGCCGATTTTTTAGCAGAAGAAGCGCCTAGACTGGAAGCC
>CAZSSZ010000159.1:0-3361 GCA_964609755.1 uncultured Flavobacteriaceae bacterium
AAGCCGACTTCAACAGAATCATTGAGATAAAAGCAAGAGAAGAATATCGAGTGAAACTCTTTATGGATTTGATAAATCAAAATCAGAAAACATTGGTTTTCTGTGCTACTCAAATTCATGCAGCTGCAGTTAGAGATTTAATCAATCAATATGCAACAAGCAAAAACACAAACTACTGCCACAGAGTTACAGCTGATGACGGGAAAATTGGAGAGCAACATTTACGAGATTTCCAGGACAATGAAAAGAGTATTCCAACCATTTTAACCACTTCGCAAAAATTGAGTACAGGAGTTGATGCACCTGAAATCAGAAACATTATTTTAATGCGACCTGTAAATTCAATGGTTGAGTTTAAACAGATAGTTGGTAGAGGTACTCGCCTTTTTGATGGTAAAGACTATTTCACAATTTTCGATTTTGTAAATGCTCACAATCATTTCCAAGACCCTGAATGGGATGGCGAACCATTAGAACCTAAATCACCAACAAGCGGAGGAACACCAAGACCTTGCAACATTTGTGGAAAAAGACCATGTGTTTGTGAACGACCAGAACTAGAACCTTGTCCTGAATGTGACAATATTCCTTGTGTTTGTGAAACACCACCAAGGCAAATGATTAAAGTAAAATTGTCGGACAATAAGGTGCGTGAAATTGACTCTATGGTCAAAACGTCTTTTTGGAGTCCTACAGGAAAACCGATTTCATCGACAGAGTTTATCAAACAGCTGTTTGGCGATTTGCCCGAATTTTTCAAAAACGAAAGTGAATTACGCAAAATTTGGAGTTTACCAAGTACACGAAAAAAGCTCTTGACAGAATTAAGCGAAAAAGGATATACAAACTCACAGTTGGAAGATTTGAGAAACTTAATTCACGGAGAAGACAGCGACCTTTTTGACGTATTAAGCTATGTTGCTTATCACAAAGATCTTGTCCCAAGGTTGGAGCGAGCAACGAGAGCAAAAATTCAGTTGAACGACTACAATCAGAAACAACAGGAGTTCTTGAATTTTGTATTAGAGCAGTATGTAAAAGAAGGCGTTAACGAATTGGACGATTCTAAACTTCCTGACCTATTGGAATTGAAATACAAAGCAATTGCAGATGCAAAACGAGAGTTGGGAGATATAAAATCAATTAGAGAAACCTTTATCGGTTTTCAAGAACACTTATATCAAGAAAGGACTGGTTAGAAAAAACGATTATTCAATGTTAGACAACCTATTTCTTGCTATTTATTTCAACGACTTAGACAGGGTGAAAGCGTTTAAAAATGAGCATCCTGAAATGTATGCTAGAAAAAACCGCTATACATTGAACTGGGATGATAGTATAGACTTGACAAATTTAACCTTATTTAACACAAAATTTTGGTTTAAAACCAGTTGGAATAAGGAAATAATGACATTTGTAGAAGAAAATAAAGTCCGAACACTGCAAATGACTGCTTTTTGGGAAGAAGAAGGAGAAGTACCCATTAAGGATAGAAAATTTGAATACAACAAATATTTTGATTATTTCTTTTGTGAAGATCCCAACAACCCTGACAGATACGATAAAATTGACCTTGACCCAATATCTTCTTTTTTAGAAAAGGGCTTCCGAGAAATTGATTTACAACTGAACAATGCTATCGAATGTTTTGATTTTGTTGAAACCAAACGCCTGTTAGAAAGAGGGGCTCAATCAAATGTTCATATATGCGAGGGTGAGTATAGCGACCCAATGTCAAGAATTCTTGGTGAAATTTCTTTTTTATCAACATGCAGGATTTTTCCCAATTTTGAAGCATTTAAAGAAAGGGGATACGATAGCAATTTTGATATAATAGAAATGTTTGGAGAACTACTAGGTTATGCTGCTCATGAAGATATGTATCAATTATTGAAGAGATACAACTAGAAAAACGATTTAATGATAATCATATATAATTTCGAAAAAATTAACCCTCAAAACACAAAAAAAATAGCCACTAAAAATTTTCTAAATCCTTATAAACGTGCTTATTTTCATTGTAACATGGGCAAATAT
This sequence comes from uncultured Flavobacteriaceae bacterium, assembly GCA_964609755.1. Taxonomy (GTDB): domain Bacteria; phylum Bacteroidota; class Bacteroidia; order Flavobacteriales; family Flavobacteriaceae; genus UBA7446. The sequence continues at coordinate 2,038 of CAZSSZ010000159.1, forward strand.
TTTGGCTTTTATTAAAACATTTATCAAAATACCAAACAAAAAACTATTAATCTGTAATAACCTCAGCACTACTTACTTCTTTTGGAATACCTAAAATTAGTTACATTTGTCTTTTACCTAAAACTGAATGGGAAAAGAACACGTTCAAATTTTTGACACCACCTTGCGCGACGGCGAACAGGTGCCCGGCTGTAAGCTCAACAAAGAACAAAAGCTAATTCTTGCCAAACGCCTAGATATTCTTGGCGTTGATATTATAGAAGCGGGGTTCCCCATTTCCTCGCCTGGCGATTTTGAAGCGGTAAGCGATGTAGCTAAAACCGTTAAAAATGCTATTGTTTGCGGACTTACACGAGCCGTACAAAAAGACATTGAAGTAGCTGCCGAGGCACTAAAACCTGCGAAACGCGCACGCATTCATACCGGAATAGGCACCTCTGACTCACACATTGAACATAAATTTCGCTCTACCAGAGAAAAGATTATTGAACGTGGTGTAGCTGCCGTTAAGCATGCCAAAAAATTTGTAGAAGATGTAGAGTTCTATGCCGAAGATGCCGGGAGAACAGACAACGCCTATCTAGCGCAAGTTTGTGAAGCCATGATTCAAGCCGGGGCTACTGTGCTTAATATCCCCGACACCACAGGCTATTGTCTTCCAGAGGAATACGGTGCTAAAATAAAATACTTGATGGAACATGTGCCTTCAATTCACAAGGCAACGCTTTCGTGCCATTGCCATAACGATTTGGGTTTGGCTACCGCCAATTCCATTTCAGGGGCTATCAATGGGGCGCGTCAAATAGAGTGTACCATAAACGGTATTGGCGAACGTGCCGGAAACACCTCCCTCGAAGAAGTGGTGATGATTATGCGTCAGCACCCTAATTTGGGACTCGACACCAACATTCAAACCCAACTCCTCTCGGAAACCAGTCGTATGGTTTCTGAAGCCATGGGCATGGTGGTACAACCCAACAAAGCAATTGTGGGTGCAAATGCCTTTGCGCACAGCTCGGGGATTCATCAAGACGGGGTCATTAAAAACCGCGAAACCTATGAAATTATCAATCCCCACGATGTTGGGGTGGACACGTCTTCTATCGTGCTTACCGCACGCAGTGGACGCGCAGCACTTGCCTATCGTGGCAAGAATATTGGTATTGAGCTTACCAAAGACGAACTCGATTTGGCATATGCTACTTTTTTAACTTTTGTAGACACAAAGACAGAAATTACCGACGACGATATCCCAGAAATCGTAAAAAACGCTGGTATCAGTTACTATCGACATGAAAAAAAAACTTTCCGATACAGTTTGGGA
>CAZSSZ010000160.1:0-3275 GCA_964609755.1 uncultured Flavobacteriaceae bacterium
ATAGAAAATAATGAATTAAGTAAGGTTTAAAAAGGGGTTCCCAAGAGGCTACTTGGGCAAATTCCGCATCGGAACAGGAAAAGGAAAATCCTCGCGGAGTAAATCCACCAGCATCAGACTCCAATGCAAAAATATGTTTTTCGTTGTTGGCTAAAGCACTATCGGCATAGGCGTTTCCGCCACGCAATCCGTTTTCTTCATTCATAAAAAGAACTACTCGGATAGTTCGCTTAGGGCGATAGCCCGTTTCTTTAAACAGTCGCAGCACTTCCATAGATTGCACCACCCCGGCACCATCGTCATGAGCACCATCGCCCAAATCCCAGGAATCTAAATGTCCGCCCACCACGATAATTTCGTTTGGAAATTCACTACCTGTTATCTCTCCAATGACATTACTCGACCATACATCGGGGAAGGTTCTACACTGTTGGCGGAATAAAAATTTTAATTGGGGTTCTAGTTTGAGTAGATAGCTTAATTTTTCAGCAGCATTGGTACTTATGGCAGCAGCCGGAATGCGTTTAGACACATCTTGATCGCCATAACTCATGGCTCCCGTATGTGGAAAATCATCTAAACGTAAATTCATGGAACGCACAATAACGCCCACGGCACCGTATTCGCTAGCCTCACGAGCGCCGCTATACCGCTGATCTACGCAACCCGAATATGCAGCAAAAGTGCTGATAAGATTTGCCTGCATGGGGCGGTTGAAAAACACAATTTTTCCTTCAATATTCTTACGCCCTAGGGTGGCTAATTCCTCAATGCCTTGCACCTCCACCACAGCTGCTTTTAGTCCCACAGAAGGGGTTGCTACCGAACCACCCAATGCGGTAACGGGCACATTAAAGGTAATGCCTGGGGCAGTTTCTATAAGTGCAAACTCTTTTGGTCCACGCACCCATTTAGGCACTTTTACAGCTTGTAAGTATACGCGGTCTAACCCCAACGAGTCCAGTTCGGATTTTGTCCATTGCACGGCACGTTCGGCACCAAGGGATCCCGACAGTCGACTGCCAATGCGGTTTGTTAAATAATCTAGCCACTCATAGGCGTGTCCTTCCAACAAAGAAGTATCATAAAATTGTTTGATACGTTTTTCATCTTCGGGATTGGGTTGTCCCAACGCAAAAAACGAACAAAACAAAAAGAAAACTATTTTTTTCATCAGATTTGTGTATGTGTGTATGTGGCCACGTCAACAGCAGAAATTACATGTCCTCCCAAAATATGAAGGCGCTCTATTACGTTGCGCAACTGTCGGATATTCCCTGTCCAGTCAATCTGTTGTAAGGCTTTCACAGCATCGGGGTGCAACTCTTTTAGAGGAGTCAGTGAGCTCAAAAAATGTGTCGCTAATAGGGGAATATCTTCTTTGCGATCATTAAGCGGAGGCACATACAGTTCGATAACGGCAAGACGGTGATACAAATCTTCACGGAAACGGTTTTCGGAAATTTCTTCTTTGATATTTTTGTTGGTAGCAGCCACTACACGAACATCTACGGGGATAGATTTATCGCTACCCACACGCTGAATTTTATGCTCTTCCAGCGCACGCAATACTTTTGCTTGCGCAGCCAAACTCATATCACCAATTTCATCCAAAAATAAAGTCCCCCCGTGGGCTTGTTCAAAAGTACCTTTTCGGTCTTTGTGCGCCGAAGTAAATGCGCCTTTCATATGCCCAAAAAGTTCACTTTCAATAAGTTCTGCTGGTATAGCAGCACAATTCACCTCAACAAAAGGAGCCCCCGAACGACTGCTATTAAGGTGCAGCGCACGGGCAACCAATTCTTTTCCACTCCCGTTAGGTCCTTGAATAAACACACGCGCCATGGTTGGTGCCACTTTTTCTACCATTGAATGTAGGGTTTGAATCGGATCCGACTTACCGACCATGGTATATTTTTTTGGAGGTCGCTTTATTGGTGTTTTTTCGGTAACAACTGATGAAATATTGAGGGCAGCACGTATGGTTTGTAGCAAATGATTTAAATCTGGGGGCTTAGCGATATAATCATAGGCACCCATACGCATGGCGTGCACGGCAGTTTCCAAATCGCCATGTCCCGAAATCATGATTACAGGAGTTTGTGGACTGTGTTCTTGCACATAACGCAATACCTCAATCCCATCTTTTCTAGGCATTTTGATATCGCACAATATTAGATCAAAGGGGGTTTTAGAAATCGCCGTAATGGCGACAACACCATCTTCAGCTTCGGTAATTTGTAGCGATGTATCTTCATCTGCCAATACTTTTCGCAACACACGACGAATATTTGCCTCATCTTCAACAAGTAGTATGTGTGCCATTTAGTTTGCGGTATGAATAACCCGTTGTGGGAACGGAATTACGATATTGTTTTCTCTTAAACATTTATCTATGGCGTAACGTATATCGCTTTTAACCTGCTCTGTTTTGAATCCATCCCGTAAGGTAAAAACCAACTTAAAATCTAGACTACTATCTCCAAAATCTTTGAATACCAAATCTGGCGAAGGTGATTTAACAACTTCTTTGTGTTTAACTGCAATATCGATTAGCAAAGTACGTAGTTTATCTAAATCTGTACCATAAGCGACCCCTAAAGACACATACTCGCGTGTTTCTTTTTCATTTTCAGTCCAATTAAAAAGTGTATTGGTCAAATACATATGATTTGGAATGATAAGCACTTTGTTATCTATGGTAACCGCACGTGTGGTACGTAACGTAATATTTTCCACACGCCCTACTTTTCCATCCAATTCAATGATATCTCCCACATGAACGGTTTGATCAACAAGAATAAAAATACCCGAAATAATATCCTGAAAGAAAGTTTGCAAGGCAAAACCAACACCTACCAATAGTGCAGCAGAAGCAGCAAGAAGTGCAGTTAGGTTTACTCCAGCGTTTTGCAACATCAGTAACACCACAACGGTGTAGAGCGAGTAATTAAAGAATGAAAAAATAGGTTTGAATTTTCCTTTACGTTCAAAGGAAAGTTTTCGAGTTAAGATTTTGCGCACAAAACGCAAAACAAAGGACAAGGCAATGATCAGGGCTACCCAAATCAAAAAAGAACCAACGCTCATTTCAGCGTCGCCGATGCCAATATTAAATTGAAAGAATGATTTGATTTTTTCCATATTCGAATATAGAAAAAATATGGGGTAAAAAAAGAAAACCCACCCTCAAAAGAGGATGGGAAAAAATTGCTATGAAAAAGAAAAATAACTATAGATAAATCTATCGTTGAGCCAAATATATAAACTTTATG
>CAZSSZ010000161.1:0-3230 GCA_964609755.1 uncultured Flavobacteriaceae bacterium
GCATAGAAGAACGCAGGGGGAGATTAACGCAAAACAATCTAATTTTTAGTTCAAGTTTGCAGTATTTCAATACTACAAAAAGTAGTGCTTTTGATAAAGAATTTACTCAGTTCAGAGCAAACCTTTCTTGGGCAGGCAATCTATTACAATCCCTGGGAAAACAGTTTGACTGGAAGCAAGAAAACGGGCAATACTTGTTGTTTGATGTACCCTTTAGTCAGTTTATAAAATTAGAAACAGACTTGATAAAACATTGGGAAATTACCGAAAATCAAGTTGTTGCGTTTCGTGCCTTTGTAGGAGCTGCCATTCCCCATGGCAATGCCGACAATATCCCATTTAATCGTTCATTTTTTGCGGGTGGTGCTTACGATAACCGCGCTTGGGAGGTATACCGATTGGGTCCAGGCTCAAGTAACACGGGCAATGAATTTAACGAAGCAAATCTAAAATTGGCATTTAATGCCGAATACCGATTTGATGTATTGGGCGCATTTAAGGGCGCACTGTTTATTGATGCTGGAAACATTTGGAATGTGGCAGATGATGTTGATGAATCGGCAAGAAGATTTGATGGTTTTCAAGATTTAGACGAACTTGCCGTGGGCACAGGTTTTGGACTCCGATACGACTTCGGACTGTTTCTACTCCGCCTCGATATGGGCTTTAAAACCCACAATCCAGTATTGCCAAAAGGCGAACGCTGGAACTTTAATTATCAGTTTAAAAACGCAAATCCCACACTAGGAATAAATTATCCTTTTTAAAGCACACAATTGTTTGTTACTTTTGCAACGACCAAAAAAAAACAAACGTATGTCTCATTCCATAAAACCCGGCGTTGCTACCGGAAGTGAAGTTCAAGAAATTTTCAACCTAGCCAAAGCAAAACAATTTGCCCTTCCTGCGGTAAATGTGATTGGCTCAGATTCCATTAACGCTGTACTAGAAACGGCTGCTAAACTCAATGCCCCCGTAATTGTGCAGTTTTCTAATGGTGGAGCACAGTTTAATGCTGGCAAGGGTTTATCAAATGAAAACCAAAAAGCCGCTATTGCAGGTGCGGTTGCGGGCGCAAAGCACGTACATCAAATGGCAGAACTTTACGGTGTAAGCGTAATTCTACATACCGACCACGCCGCTAAAAAACTCCTTCCTTGGATTGATGGCTTATTGGACGCTAGTGAAAAACACTTTGCCGAAACGGGTAAATCGTTGTTTAGTTCACATATGATTGATCTTTCAGAGGAACCCCTTGAAGAAAATATCGAAATATGTAAAACATATTTGGAGCGCATGGCAAAAATGGACATGACACTTGAAATTGAGCTTGGTGTTACTGGTGGCGAAGAAGACGGCGTGGACAATTCCGACGTAGACAGTTCTAAATTATACACCCAACCTGAGGAAGTTGCCTATGCCTTTGAAGAACTATCAAAAGTAAGTCCTCGGTTTACCATTGCTGCAGCATTTGGAAATGTTCACGGCGTGTACAAGCCTGGAAACGTAGTGCTCACACCAAAAATATTGAAAAACTCTCAAGCCTTTGTGAGTGAGAAATATGGCGTTGATCCCAATACTATCGACTTTGTTTTCCACGGCGGGTCGGGCTCAACAGTTGAAGAAATTCGAGAAAGCATTGGTTATGGAGTTGTAAAAATGAACATCGATACAGACATGCAATATGCGTTTACATCGGGTGTACGTGACTATATACAAGATAAATCAGCGTATTTACAGCAGCAAATTGGTAATCCCGAGGGCGATGACGTACCAAACAAAAAATACTATGACCCACGTGTATGGTTACGCGAAGGGGAAAAAGCATTTATTGCGCGCCTAGAAAAAGCCTTTGAAGATTTGAACAACGTAAATACACTCTAGTTTTTCTAGGGTTTTATATCTTTGACAAAACACTTGACTTATGGCGTGGTTTAAACGTACCGAAAAGGGGATTCAAACCCAAACCCACGAAAAGAAAGACACCCCACAAGGATTGTGGTATAAGTCTCCCACTGGGAAGATTGTTGATACAGAGCAACTTGCAGAAAACTTTTATGTATCTCCTGAAGACGGATATCACGTAAGGATTGGCAGTAAAGAGTACTTCGAAATCATCTTTGATGATAACAAATTTAAGGAGCTAGATGCCAATCTTAAATCTAAAGACCCGTTAAAATTTGAGGATACCAAAACATATAAAGACCGTATAAAAGCTGCACAAAAGAAAACCAAACTTAACGATGCCGTACGTTCGGCTGTTGGAAAGTCTAACGGAAACGAGCTTGTGGTCGCCTGTATGGATTTCAGTTTTATAGGCGGTTCGATGGGTTCTGTGGTAGGTGAAAAAATCTATCGTGCTGCAGATTATGCGTTACAACACAAAATTCCCTTTGTGATGATTTCAAAATCGGGAGGTGCGCGTATGATGGAAGCGGCACTATCCCTCATGCAAATGGCAAAAACATCTGCTAAACTTGCACAACTTGCCAATGCCAAAATTCCGTACATTTCATTGTGTACAGACCCCACAACAGGAGGGACAACAGCGTCTTTTGCGATGTTGGGAGATATCAACATTTCTGAACCAGGCGCACTCATTGGTTTTGCGGGTCCCCGTGTGGTTAAAGACACTACCGGGCAAGACCTTCCCGAAGGTTTTCAGACCGCAGAGTTTTTGCAAGAACACGGGTTCTTAGATTTTATATCACACCGCAAAGACCTAAAGCATAACATCAATTTGTACCTCGATTTGATTTTAAATCGACCGCTTTCCGCACAGGAGTAATTTCTTCCGATTATTATGCTATATTTGCAGCCGCTGAGATAGCCTCAGCGTTGCATAAAAATTATTTACAACAATATTGGCATGTCACTAACTAAAGAAGCGAAAGCAGAAATCTTCAAAAAGTACGGAAAGTCTGAAAAAGACACTGGAAGTACAGAAGGTCAAATTGCATTATTCACTAAGCGTATCAACGACCTAACAGGACACCTGAAAAAAAATCATAAAGACTACAACACAGAACGTTCGTTGGTAATGTTGGTAGGTAAACGAAGAAGTCTTTTAGACTATCTAAAAAATAAAAATATCGAGGGCTACCGTTCCTTAATCAAGGAATTGGGCATTCGAAAGTAAGCACATAAAAGCATCCGCATCATCCGGTTTTTCATAGGGGTATCTACGACCACAACACAACATCACAGATACTAACTTAAAATTGAAAACG
>CAZSSZ010000162.1:0-3200 GCA_964609755.1 uncultured Flavobacteriaceae bacterium
AAATGACGGTACCTTATTATGAGTTTTTAGATGCCAATAGGGAAGTATATGTTGCCAGTATTAAGGGGGGTCAAATTCCTATTGACCCGTCTTCTTTCAAGCGACTTATTCGAACTAAGTCAGATGAGCGATACCTCAATGATGACATCTTCAAAGAAAAAGTAAAAAATTCTATTCCAATCGAGAATGTTGATTTCACTCAATATGATGTCGTATTCTTTGCTGGAGGTTGGGGTGCAGCTTACGATATGGGACAGTCAGACACATTGGCTAAAAAAGTATCTCATGCTTACTATAATTCAGACGTATTATTTGGTAGCGTTTGTCATGGTGCTCTGGCATTTGTATCTGCAAAGGATAGTACGGGTCAGTCTCTAATTAAAGGACGAACAATGACTGGTGTGACTCAAAAACAGCTGAACCAACTCAAAATTGAATTTACTCCGTTGCACCCGGAAGAGGAGCTTAAAAAAGCGGGAGCTAACTATCAATGCAGTACTGGAAAGAGAGACTTTTTTGAGACCTTAACTGTCGTAGATGAAGAAAAAAGGTTTATAACTGGACAAAACCAAAATTCAGGACATGAAACAGCCCAAAAAATCATGAAAATATTAACAAATATAAAATGATGCGTTTCTTAATTCTACTTTTTGTTATTCTGATATTCACGGCTGATTGTTTTGCTCAAGAGGACACCAACGCAAACCCTCCAAATATTGTATTGATCCTCGTTGATGATTCAGGGTTAATGGACTTTGGTGCTTTTGGAGGAGAGGCTCAGACACCGAATATTGACAGTCTTGCAAAAAGTGGATCAATGTTCACGAATATGCACGCTTCTCCTGTTTGTGCACCTTCAAGAGCTATGTTAATGACGGGGTCAGACAATCATCTTGCCGGGGTAGCAAATTTACCAGAAATGCTCCCTAAAAAATATCAAGACCTTAAAGGGTACGCAGGTGTATTGGATGATAGCGTTCAAACGATTGCCACACGTCTAAAAGAACTCGATTACAATACATATGTAACGGGAAAATGGCACTTAGGGCATGACGATAACACCTTACCTACAAAAAGAGGTTTTGATAGATCTTTTATCCTAGGAGCTTCAGGTGCAGACAACTACGAAGCTAGTGGTTATTTACCTATGAAAACTACTGCACAATGGTATGCAGACGGAAATCCAACAGACTTACCTAAGCATTTTTATTCTTCTGAGTATTATATCGATCAAACGATTCGTTTTCACAGAGAAGAGAACGACCCCAAACAGCCATTTTTCTCTTACATTGCATTTCAAGCAATCCATTCTCCTGTTCAAGCTCCAAAGGAATTTGTAGAAAAATATAAATCTGTTTATGAGGCAGGTTGGGATGTTTTACGAGAGAAACGGTTTAAGAAGGCAAAGCAGTTGGGTATAATTCCAGATAATGCTGAAATGAATCTAATGCATGAGGAAATGCGAAGCTGGGAAAGTATCCCTGAGAAAGACAAAAAAGCCTATATCACTGATATGGCTATGATGGCTGGTATGTTAGAAGCAATGGACTATCATATTGGAAGGTATATTGCCTATCTAAAAGAAATTGGGGAAGCAGAAAATACCGTTTTCATTATTACTTCTGACAATGGTCCTGATGGAGGGAACTATGAAAACCTATACGGCTGGGCAAAACGCAACGGTTTTCATAGAGATTTTGATAAAAATGGAGGAAAGCGATACTACGGAACAATAGGTCCAGAATTTGCAAGTACTATAGCGGCTCCTTTTTCATACTTCAAATACTATGCAGGAGAAGGAGGTCTAAGAGTTCCACTTATTGTTACTGGACTGAAAGAACCCAATCATCAAATTGACAATTCATTTTGTTTTATAACTGATATAGCTCCTACTATTTATGATATTGTCGGACTTTCAACATCTGAAAATGAAGGGTGTCATCCTATTTCAGGTAAAAGTATGCTTCCACATATTGAAAATAATTCAGTTCCTATATACAGTTCAAATGAAGGTGTTGGGTTAGAAGTAGCTGCTTCTTCAGCCTATTTTTTGGGAGATTATAAAATTGTTAAAAACAACACCCCTCTAGGAGATAAGCAATGGAAAATGTATAACCTTAAAATTGACCCAGCAGAAACCACCAATATTGCTGCTCAAAATCCACTAATGTTTCAAATATTGCTTTCGAAATACGAATTGTTTGCGAAAGATGTAGGTGTTCAACCGATGCCTGAGGGATACAATGCGCAAAAAGAAGTAGGTAAGAAATCTCTTAAAGCAATGTTGAATCCATTTAAGAAATAAACTATCTAATGAGCTTCTCGTTCATATCATACCTTCTAATTCTATTGTTGGCTGGTTCACAGGCGCAATCTAATGAGGAGAATATCGAATTGCATGTTGTGTCTTATGAAGAATTCGAAACATTTGTAAATGCTACCGGATATGTTACTGATGCTGAAAAATATGGGTGGTCATTTGTTCAAAAAGATGTCTACAATTTCGAGGTAGTCGAAGGTGCAACTTGGCGCAAACCAGACGGGGAGAACACACCATCTTCGAAACAATTACCAGTTACACAAGTGAGTTACAATGATGCAATAGCGTACTGTGCATGGTCGAATACTAAACTACCCACCTATCAGGAATATTGGGAGCTCATCAAAAGTGATAATCGTCCTATAGTAACAAATAACAATAAGCCAATCAGCACTACAAATGAAGCTAATGTTTTGGGAAATGTTTGGGAAATTACTGACACTACTATCGGTGATTCCACCAGACTTGCAGGTGGATCACTTTTTTGCTCAGTAAATACCTGTCATGGTACTTCAAAAGATCGTGAGCTACTCGTTGACAAACAAACAGGAAATATCCACATTGGGTTTGCTGTTAAAGTAAAAAGCAGCTAACATTGTATAAACGGCATTAAAACGACCGTTTATACTGAACCGTTAACATTTTAGTACCTTTTTACTATATATAAAATCTTCCAAAATTTGGTTTGATTTCTTACCGTTTTGGGTCACTCTAGCGGAGAATTGGTTAAAATCAACTGGTTCTCCGCTTTTTATTTTTGCTAAATCCTTTGATAATAAAGGGATAGCGGAGAAAATAGAATTTACTCTTTTGGTTTGAACTTTGGGTTCTGTCGCATTAATCAATTATTATTCTGAAATTTAGTAATTATCTATGAGTT
>CAZSSZ010000163.1:0-3150 GCA_964609755.1 uncultured Flavobacteriaceae bacterium
CTATACCCGTCGATGATAAGCGGGTGCTAAAAAAAAACATGCCAGCGGATAAAGAAACCCGTTGGTCAACGCAGAAGCTAGCTTTAAATTTCGGGAGCCTAGACGATAGGCTATAGTTGAGTTTGACTTCTTAACCCTCAACACACCGAACGTATAAACACGTTTCAAGTTGGTTCAGCTAATATTTAGCTAATGTATAATAATAATTGATTTTAATAACCAAAGTACTATTAAAATAGGGGTTACATATGATGAAAAATTTTATGTTAATCTACTAGCGTTTTCAAAATTGCGCCAAACTTTTTTACCTTTCACGGGTCTAAAACACAAATTCTAGGCATTGGATAGCGAAGCGCATATCGTACAACAGCTTAAAAACAAGCAATTTGCATTGGCAGTAACTGCCATTTCAGATACTTATCACGAGTTATTATATTGGCATATTCGGAAGTTGGTCAAGCAGCACGAACATGCTAACGACGCACTCCAAAATACCTATGTTCGGATTTTTAAGGGGCTCCCAAAATTTGGGTTTAAGAGTAGCATAAAAACCTGGTGCTATCGCATTGCCTATAACGAGTCGCTGCGGTTTTTGCAACAGCAGCAAAAGCTGAGCTACAATGACAGCAATGATGAAACAACCGATTATTTTGCGCACCTCACCGCTGACCCCTATTTTGATTTGGATTCTGTAAGCCATGCGCTGCACGAGTCTTTAGCAAAACTTTCTGAAAAGCAACAGCAGGTTTTTCAGATGAAATATTTTGATGAGCTTACGTTTGAAGAAATAGCAGACATCACCTCTTGGAACGTAAACTCGATAAAAACCGCATTCTATGCGGCAAAAGAAAAAATAACCTTACACCTAACTGCAACGGTATGAAAAAGAAAACGATACATAACGAACAGCTCGGGTATCATACCCCAGAGGGCTATTTTGAGGAATCAAAAAAAGAGATGCTCCGCTTTTTGGAAAACCAAAAACCAGAAGTCAAAACCAACACCGTTTTAAGACAACTCATTGTAGGGGCTGGAATTATCGCCACAGTTGTTTTTGGCGTAATTACCATTACCAACAAATCCTATCAAACGGAGTCGTTTGAGCAACTTACCATTGAATCTTTAGAAGTTAGCGATGAAGAATTTGACCTGTGGTTTGATGAAAATTTTGTTTTAAATGATGTTTAACAAAACTATTTGTAAAAACCACGGTCTAAAAGTCAAACACAAAAATTGAATAATATGAAAACCATCAAAATCACCACACTAGTAGCTGCCATCTTATTTGGACATGCAGCTTTAGCTCAAGACGAGCAAAAAGGGAAAGAAAAAATCTATACCCCTGAGCAATTGGAAATGCTAAAAGCACAGAAAGATGCTGTAAAGCAAAACCGTGAAGAATTTAAAGCAAGTCTTACAGACGAGCAACGTGCTATTTTGGAAAACAAAGAGCTTAGCAGAGAAGCGCGTCAAGAGGCGTTTCGAGCCACATTTACAGATGCGCAAAAAGAACTTCTTGCTGCCAACAGAGAGGAGATTAAAGCCATGAAAGATGCTTTCCGTGCTACCATTACCGACGAGCAAAAACAAGCCATGAAACAACGCAGACAACGTATGAAGCAGCGTATGAAAGGCATGAAGGAGCGAAGAGAGCAACTTAAGGAGCGAAAAGAAAATTGGAAGGAGCGCAACACCAAGGAAAAAAGAGATCAGCTCAAAGAGCGAAAGCAAAATACGAAAGATCAGAAAAAGAAAAATGGATAGTAAAAAAAGGGGCTTTGCCCCTTTTTTTTTTATATTTATACATGCGTAAACTCACTTTTTTTTTCACACTCATTTCTGCTTTAATTATGGCTCAAGAAACCGAGCTAAACGAAGCAGATGTTATTTTAGATGACCTTTTTGCTGCCGACAGCCTAGAAATTTTTCAACTCGTTGATGAGATTAAAAAGCAAGACTACCTCTACGCTACGGTGATGTATAACGGTAAAACCTTATTCTCTGGGCGTGATTTTGGGGTTGATCAATACAGTGTCTACCCCGCTATAAGTTATATAGACGCCAACAATTTCTTTTTAAATGTGAGTTCAGGCTATTTTAGTGGGATAAGTCCGAAATGGGATTTTGTTACCTATAGTGCCGGATATTCCAATTATATTGACAAGAAAAAATCCCTCACAGTTACGGGGATTTACTCCTATTCCTCGTTCAGTCAGGATATTGCAAACTTGAACAACCAACGCCTAACTACAAGTCTGAGTTTTCGTAACAAAGGATTTAGAAATTCATTGTCTGCAGGCTATCTATTTGGAGGCACCAACACCAATTTTGTTTCAAACAACACCTACTTTTCTATAGACCTTTTGGATACCAAATCGATGGATATTTCACTTCAACCACGTTTGGGATTGTTTTGGGGGAATCAAACGGTAACCGAATTGGTGCAAATAAACGCTAACGCAACTGAGGAAGTGAACACAGACTACTTCCAACTGTTAAACACCGAAGTTAGCGTTCCGTTGGAGTTTGATTTCGGAAGTTGGGATATAGAATTGGAGTATACGTTTTCCATTCCCAACCCCCTACCTGGAGAAGAGGAACTTGAGAACATCGGATTTTTTTCAATATCGTTGGGGTATTTAATTGGGCTGTAGACTACCTCCCAAAATCATCGGAAACACGGACAATATCTTCTTCATCAGAGGGGTTATCCGAATCGGTGTGTTGCCAAATTTCCGCAATTAAAGCCCGTTCTTTTAGTCCCACCAAACGATGGCGTTCGCCTTGTTGCAAGCGCACTTGATCACCTTCATTAAGCACTTCTACCTGCCCTTGCGCGTCTGTAGCAGAACGAATAATCCCGGCAGTACCTTTATACACCCGCCAAATTTCGGCTCGGCGGTGATGATACTGCCACGACAAGCGGACATCGGGCTCCACAATCAAAATTTTTGGGCTTAGTTTCCCCCCAATACGAAGAGAATTCACATCAAGACCAGAGAAAAATTGATTGGCAAAATCTTGTGCTTGACTTTCATCAATTACCAAAAACCCACCCCATGGACGGTCAAAATCATAAGATTCAATCGCAAAGCCCAACGCCTCAATATGTGCCTTTATTTCATTAAAAGTATTCATAAATGAAAAATA
>CAZSSZ010000164.1:0-3097 GCA_964609755.1 uncultured Flavobacteriaceae bacterium
CGCTTTACCCACTTATTGGCGATCACATTACCGGTTTTGAATCTGAAGCGCCCATTGAGCAACAAATTGGCGATGCACTTGTTCAAAAGGGCTGGATGCTTGCCACTGCCGAAAGCTGCACTGGTGGCACCTTGGCTTCGTTGTTTACACAGCATGCAGGTGCCTCAGCGTATTTTAAAGGGTCAGTGGTGGCTTATGCCACCGAACTAAAAATACGTCTTTTGGGTGTTGCTGAAGAAGTTATTTCGGAACATTCGGTAGTTAGCGAACCTGTTGCCCTTGCTATGGCAAAAGGGGTGTTGCGCGAAACGGGCGCAGATGTTGCTATGGCTACTACTGGGAATTTTGGTCCCTCTAAAGGCGACGCCGACGCTGAAATTGGCACGGTGGTCATTGCCATCATCACTCCTGAGATTGAAAGGGTAGAAACCTTTTGCTTTGGAAAACACCGCGAGCGGAATCTGCGAAAGACATTAAACAAAGCCTTGGAGTTGCTGCTTAAGACACTTGGTTAAGTTAATAGTAAAGAAGTTAATAGTTGATAGTATTGCCCCCATTTCCCTTTTAACTGATAACCAATAACCATTAACTTTTCTTGTTGGTTAATCGTCGAGAAGTTAATAGTTAATAGTCTTGCCCCCATTTCCCTTTTAACTAATAACCATTAACTATTGCCTATTCCCTAATTCTTACATTCGTAATTCATAATTATTTAATCGAGCAGCAATTTTTTCTGTGTTTTTCTGGGGAACTTCATAGTAGGTTTATGTTTATGCAATAAATTTATGAATATTCTTTGTAACTCCCTTAAAAAGATTAAATTTGCAGCCTGTTAAAAAAGAAGTCATGTCGAAAGTATGTGAATTAACGGGCAAAAAAGCGATGGTTGGGAACAACGTATCGCATGCCATGAACAAAACCAAGCGTAAGTTTGGCGCAAACCTTATCAAGAAGCGTTTTTATCTTGTAGAGGAAGATAAGTGGATTACCCTTAAACTATCGACTTCGGCGCTTAAAACCATCAATAAAAAAGGACTTTCAGCGGTGATTAAAGAAGCCCGCGCACAAGGTCTGATTAAATAATTAGGTTATGGCTAAGAAAGGAAATCGCGTACAAGTTATTTTGGAATGCACCGAGCACAAAGACTCAGGGATGGCGGGAACTTCTCGTTACATCACAACAAAGAACAAAAAAAATACGCCAGACAGAATTGAAATCAAGAAATTCAATCCGATTTTAAAGCGTATGACCGTACACAAAGAAATTAAGTAATCATGGCAAAGAAAACGGTAGCAACCTTACAAACGAAATCTAAGCGTCTTACGAAAGCCATTAAAATGGTGCGTAGCGATAAATCAGGCGCATACACTTTTGTAGAAACCATTTTGGAACCTGAATTGGTGAACGATTGGTTGGCAAAAAAGTAAATTTAATCTTAGTACAATGTAGAAAAGCCACTTTTTGTGGCTTTTTTTGTAGCCAAAACGTACCTTTAACACATGGGACTATTTAGCAAGTCTAAAGAAAAACTACAAGCGGGTTTGTCTGCCACTAAAAGTGCATGGACCCAACGCTTAAAGAAGGCTGTATTGGGGCGCAGCTCAGTAGATGCCGATTTTATTGAGGAATTGGAGGAGGTGCTGCTCATGTCGGATGTGGGTGTTACCACCACGCAAAAAATTATTGAACGCCTTGAAAATCGGGTGGCTAAAGATAAATATCTCAATGTTTCGGAGTTGGACAAACTCCTTTATGACGAGATGGTTGATTTGCTGACCACAGCAGAAACCAACGAAAAAACCACTACGAGTGAACTTCATGTTGTATTAGTAGTGGGCGTAAACGGGGCCGGCAAAACCACAACTATTGGCAAGTTGGCGCATCGCTACAAAAACGAGGGAAAAAAAGTAATGTTGGCCGCTGCCGATACGTTTCGGGCGGGTGCTGTGGCACAGTTGCGCTTATGGTCGGAGCGCGTTGCTGTTCCCTTGGTGGAACTTAAAGAAGGCAGCGACCCTGCATCGGTCGCCTATACCGCCCTGGAGCGCGCCAAAAAAGAACAGGTAGATGTGTTGCTTATTGACACCGCCGGAAGGTTGCATAACAATACCAACCTTATGCAAGAATTGGCGAAAATTCAGCGCGTCATTCAAAAGGTAATTCCAGATGCCCCTCATGAGGTCTTATTAGTTTTGGACGGAGGAACCGGGCAAAATGCCTTTATGCAAGCCAAATTGTTTGCCGAAGCTACTGCGGTTTCGGGGCTTATATTGACCAAACTTGATGGCACTGCCAAAGGCGGTGTAGTTATTGGAATTTCGGACGAACTCGAAGTGCCCATCAAATTTATTGGGGTTGGCGAGGGCCTAGAAGACCTGCTTCTTTTTGATGCTAAGGAATTTTTAGATTCGCTTTTTGGCGATAGGTAAAGACTAAGTATATGCGAACAAAATCCACAAAAAAGAATAAAATCAACGTTGTTACCCTGGGGTGTTCAAAGAATATTTATGATTCCGAGGTGCTTATGGGACAACTCAAAGCGAGTAACAAGGAAGTGGTTCACGAACAGCAAGGCAATATAGTGGTGGTGAATACGTGCGGATTTATTGACAATGCCAAAGAGGAATCCATCAATACCATATTGAATTTTGCCGAACAAAAGGAGCAAGGGCTTATCGATAAATTGTTTGTAACCGGATGTTTGAGTGAGCGTTACAAACCTGAGTTGGAAGCTGAAATTCCTAATGTAGACAATTATTTTGGCACTACCGATTTGCCACTATTGCTTAAAGCTTTGGGTGCTGATTACCGCCATGAGTTGTTAGGCGAACGCCTTACGACAACACCTAAAAACTACGCCTATCTCAAAATTTCAGAGGGTTGTGACCGCCCGTGTTCGTTTTGTGCCATTCCGCTGATGCGAGGGACACACCGCTCAAAACCGATTGAGGAATTGGTCAAGGAAGCCACAGGTCTTGCCAAAAAAGGGGTAAAGGAGTTGATTATTATCGCGCAAGATTCCACTTACTACGGATTGGACTTGTACAAAAAACGCCGATTGGCAGATTTGCTCAAAGCCTTGGCACAGGTGGAGGG
>CAZSSZ010000165.1:0-3049 GCA_964609755.1 uncultured Flavobacteriaceae bacterium
AGATATGTAGCAGCAGGCAAGAATGGGCGTAGATTCTCTAAAACAGCTCGGCGTTGATTTGGTCGTGGGATTAACGCATGTCAATATCGAAATGGATCAAGCTATAGCAGAGCAAAATCAGGAGATCGATTTAATTATGGGCGGACACGAACACAACAATATGTATGTACCGCAAGGCCGCACCCTAATTACAAAATCGGACGCTAATGCTAAACAAATTTATATCCATGAGCTGACTTATGACTTTAAATTGGACTCATTAACTCTCGATGCTCACTTATTACCCATTACCCAAAACACACCAGAGAATGCTCGAGTTGCAGAAATTGTATCTCGATGGGATGAGGTTTTGTTTGATGCGGTCAAACAAGTAAGTGAGTCCCCCTATGATGTGGTACATTATACCCATGAGCCTTTGGATGGGCGTGATGCCCAAAGTCGTTCCGTCCAAACTAACCTGGGTCAGCTGATTACCTCGGGTATGGCCAGTGCGTTCGATCCACCATTGCCGGCGGCCTTTGTCAACGGCGGATCGATTCGATTGGATGATTTTTTGGAAGGAGGAATTACGCCCATAGATTTTTTCCGTGTATTGCCTTTTGGTGATGGGGTGCTCAAAGTTCGGATGACTGGAGCGCTACTTATCGAGACTTTAAATTATGGCCAACTACAAAAGGGAGACGGAGCTTATTTGCAACGCTATGGACTCGAGCCTCAGGCCGATGGTCAATGGAGAATTGGACAAAAAACAATCCTACCGGATGAGTCCTATTGGGTGGCCACTAGTGAATTTTTACTCAAGGGCTTTGACATTCCTTTTTTAACGCCAAACAACCCTGGAGTTCTCGAGATCATTTATCCTGAACAAGGGGCTGTCTCGGCCGATATAAGACAAGCAATAATTCAATTTCTAAAAAAATGAAGACAATAAATAAAGGGTTGCGTCTATTGGCCGTGACTGGGCTCATCTCATTGATAGCAATACAATTTATCCCTGTTGAGCTCAATGATCAGGGCTATGATTCGGTAATTGCTTTTGAAAATGAAACTCAGGTGAGTCCCGAATTAGCGGCGGTATTTAAATCGAATTGTTATGATTGTCACAGTAATCAGACTAAGTATCCTTGGTATAGTTCGGTGGCGCCAATTAGTTTTTGGCTGGACGAACATGTCCGTGATGGTAAAAAGCACTTTAATGTCGCAAAGTGGTCAGAGTACTCTACAAAACGTAAAGATCACAAGCTTGAGGAACTCATTGAGGAAGTTGAGGAGGCAGAAATGCCGTTACCCTCCTACACGTGGATTCACGGTAAATTAAGTGATGTTGAGCGTCAAATGCTCATCGATTGGGCGCAAATGACGCGCCTATCTTTTCAAGTTGGAGCGGAGCACGAGCCTACCGAGTAATCATTGAATTAGTAAAATCATTTAGAAATAATCCTGAGTTTAGTTGTATCTTTGCATGCAATTAAGTGAAATCGCCCACACAGGGGCTTGAAATTAATTGCAATGAAGGCTATACTTTTCTAGATACTGGTTCACCTCACCATGTAGAAATGGTTGAACAACTGGCGCAGTTTCCCGTTAAAGAAAAAGGCCGTTTGATTCGTCAAGGAGCGCCTTATTTTGAAGCGGGCACCAATGTGAATTTTGTTGAAAAAATAAGTGACACCTATTTTGCGGTCCGTACCTATGAAAGGGGAGTGGAAGACGAAACGCTGTCTTGTGGGACAGGAGCAACAGCTGTGGCAATTGCCATGCACAAGCGTGGATTTACCACTGCCAACCAAATGACCATAGAGGTGCAAGGAGGAAGCTTAGAGGTTTCTTTTAGCACAGATGACACGAAATATACATCTATTGACCTAAAAGGTCCTGCCAAGTTTGTCTTTGCAGGCGAATTTGAATGAACATCGATCAATTCCACTTAAGATCCCTTGTCCCAACTGACATTGATTTTCTTTTCGCCATTGAAAACGATCGATCCCTATGGCACCTTTCCAATACGTTGGTTCCTTATTCCCGAACGGTATTAGAAGAATATATTGCCAACGCCCATCAAGATATTTTTAGTGTAAAACAACAGCGCTTTGTGTTGGCAAATCCTGCACAAACCCCTTTAGGCTTGATTGATCTTTACGATTTTGATCCCACGCACAAACGAGCAGGAGTTGGTGTCGTTATTGTAGAAGAAAACAGAAGGAAGGGTTTGGCAAAGAGGGCCTTGACTTTACTTGAAGAGATTGCCTTTAATCAATTGAAATTACATCAATTGTACGCAGCTGTTGGAGAAGAAAATGCCGCGAGCTTAGCCCTGTTCGATGCGCTAGGATACGTGCCTACTGCAGTCAAAAAAGAATGGAATTTTTATAACAATCGCTACCACGATGAAGTGGTTTTTCAAAAAATTAATCATGTATAAACGTAAAATAGGTTTAGCCATCCTACTAATAATTACTGCCATAGGCTTCTATTTTACCTATGTGTTTTATCGGGTGTTCTTTTCCCCAAACACCTCTTTTAACAATGAGATTTCCTATGTATTTATAACCACAGATAGTTCTGTAAATGCGTTGATGGATGACCTATCTCCTTTGTTGAAGTCGCCAGAAGATTTTCTTGTTGCTGCCCAAAAGAAAGGTTATTTGGATCGCATTCGCGGTGGAAAATATGCCATTCAAAAAGGGATGAACAACAACGCGATCATCAATAACTTGCGCGTAGAGTCTTTACCCGTTATGGTTACCTTCAACAACCAAGAGCGTTTGGCAAATTTGGCAGGTCGATTAGCCTCCCAAATAGAAGCAGATAGCTTATCGCTGATACAGCAGTTTTTAGCTACAGATTTTTTAACGGAAAACAGCTTTACTCCCGAGACTGCTTTGGCTATGTATTTACCTAACTCATATGAGTTTTTCTGGAACACCTCTGCAAAAGACTTTCAACTTCGTATGCTGAAAGAATACAAGCGTTTTTGGACGCCAAAGCGGCTTGCTGCAGCAAAAGAGAAAGGGCTGACCCCCATAGAAGTCATTAGCTTGGCTTCGAT
>CAZSSZ010000166.1:0-3005 GCA_964609755.1 uncultured Flavobacteriaceae bacterium
GCTTCCTCGAGGACGAGAAGCAAAATAAGCATCGGATACCGCAACTGTTGTTTTTTGGGCAACCCCCGAAATAAGCACTTGACGTTCTAGATTTGGCCAAAAGAAGGACAGACTCACCTTGGAATGCGCCAATAGGGCTTTAGATTTTTGGCTCTCATAGTTGGTATAAAACACAAAACTATCGTCAATGTTTCCCTTAAGCAACACTACCCTAGCTTGTACACTCCCATCAGGGTTCACGGTACTTAGCGTCATCGCGTTAACCTCCTCAACCCCCCCTGCGGCAGTAACCTCGTCAAACCATTGCAAAAATAAGGGTAAAGGCGCGTCGGGAGTATTGGACTCATCTAAAGTGTTGGCAGTATAATTTTTTCGTAGGTGTTCAAACTTCTTATTCATACCCTAAAGGTACGAATAAGCTTAAGAAATCACAGCCCCATCACTAGCTAAGATAACATGCGGGAAAATTTCCGCTGCTTCTGCTGCAAAAAGACTAAGATCTTTATAACGAGAAGAATAATGTCCTAAAATCAAACGCCCCACTTGTGCATTGCGGGCAATGGTTGCCGCTTCTTTTGCAGTACTGTGTTGCGTTTGTTGCGCAAGCTGCTCGTGTTGCTGTAAAAAAGTAGCCTCGTGATACAGCCAATCGGCTCCCTTGATGATAGAAACTATTTCAGGATGATAAGCCGTATCGCTGCAATACGCATATTTTTTAGCGGGATGCGGGTCAAAAGTAAGCTCGAGATTTTGAATCATCTTTCCGTCAACAACCACATCTTGCCCCAATTGCAACAACCGGAATTGACTTTTGTCTACCCCTATTTCAGTAGTAGCCGTTGTATTTATCCGGCGTAATCCTTCTTTTTCAGCAAACAAAAAACCATTGGTATAAACGCGGTGCTTTAGAGGTATGGTATGCACAGTAACGGAATCATCTTCAAAAACACACTCAGAAACATCACTCTCAAGCTCATGGAAATGCAATGGGTAATTCGTCCAAGAATTGGCAAGTTTTAGCAAAAGTGTCAAGGCCTCCTTGATACCCTTTGGTCCATAAATATGCAATGGGGCTTCGCGCCCCAACAAACGAAAAGAAGAAACCAAGCCCGGCAATCCGTAAAAATGATCCCCGTGAAGGTGTGAAATAAAAATATGCTTAATATGAACAAAGGACACTTTTGCTTTGCGCAGTTGCACTTGCGTGCCTTCGCCACAGTCAATCAAAAAGCGATGACCTTTGATATCTAAAAGTTGGGCGGTAGGGTTTTTATTTTCGTGTGGAGTTGCCGAATGGCATCCTAAAATAGTTAATTTCATCAATAGCCCAAGTCTCGTTCAATCTCTTCCATATCAATCAAGTCCAAAGCTTCGAGAAGTGTGGGTGCGGTGGAAATATCCTCGGGGAGCGCATCAATAGACATCTCGCCAACAACCAAAACAAATGACTTATTTACTTGATCTTTGTTGTAAGCACTCAGTTCAGAAAACTCCAAAATATGGTGGGTTTGTAATTTTTTTCTGGCAGACAAATCCACAATAATATTTTGTTGACTCATGTTTTTGTAGTGCCCCTTAACTAAATTCCTGAAATCGGTCCCTACAGGATCGGTAGTTTCCCAGCTAAAAATAGTGGTATGTTCTTCTTGACGAATCTGCATGGTTATTTGTTTGCTGCCAACAAATATAAGACAGCCATACGAACCGCCACGCCGTTTTCTACTTGGTCTAAAATTATGGATTGGTTAGAGTCAACCACTTCGCTAGAAAGCTCTACACCCCTATTTATTGGCCCGGGATGCATAATCACAATTTCTTTACCTAGTGCATCAAGCATGGGTTTGGTAATGCCGTAAAAGGCGGTGTACTCTCTATTGGAAGGGAAATAACTCGCCGACATACGTTCAAATTGAACCCGCAGCACATTGGCAACATCACACCAAAGCAGTGCTTTTTTAACATCTGTCTCAACAGTAACGCCCAAACTTGTAATGTGTTTTGGAATTAGGGTTTTGGGACCACAAACTTTCACTTCTGCGCCCAGTTTTTGTAAGGCGAAAATATTGGAAAGTGCCACCCGTGAGTGTAGAATATCTCCAATAATCACCACTTTTTTTCCTGCCACATCACCAAGGCGTTCTTGGATGGAGAAGGTGTCCAACAAGGCTTGCGTAGGGTGTTCATGTGCACCATCGCCAGCGTTAATAATAGTCGCGTCTACGTGTTGCGCCAAAAAACTAGCAGCGCCAGCACTGGCGTGGCGCATAACAACCATATCCACTTTCATGGACAAGATATTATTCACCGTATCAATGAGTGTTTCCCCTTTTTTGAGTGACGACATCGATGCTGCAAAGTTTATTACATCGGCGGAAAGGCGTTTTTGTGCCAACTCAAACGAAAGCTTGGTTCGGGTGCTGTTTTCAAAAAACAGATTGGCTATGGTAATATCGCGCAGCGAAGGTACTTTCTTTATCGGACGGTTGATAACTTCTTTAAACTGGGTAGCGGTTTCAAAAATAAGGCGGATATCCGCTTCGTTTAGGTATTTGATGCCCAGTAAGTGCTTTACGCTTAGTTTACTCATACTATTTGTTTACCAGATATACTGCATCTTCATTGTCTTCTTCTTCCCAACATACCACCACACGCTCGTTTTGAATGGCATCTACTTGCCGTCCGCAAAAATCGGGTTGGATGGGCAGATGGCGTGAAAACCTACGATCTATTAGTGTCAGTAACTGAATTTCTTCCGGACGCCCATACGAATCTATGGCAGTAAGGGCAGCGCGAATACTGCGCCCGGTGTAAAGCACATCGTCAATAAGTACTATACGTTTTCCCTCTACGCCAACTTCCATGCTATTAATGTTGGCATTTAAAACTTTGTCACCACGTCTAAAATCATCTCTAAAAAAAGTAATGTCCAGTTTGCTCAGTTGTGCATTGGCAACCTTATATTCTTGGTGTAAAATCTGCAGCAGTCGCTCGGCAAGGCGCACCCC
>CAZSSZ010000167.1:0-2940 GCA_964609755.1 uncultured Flavobacteriaceae bacterium
ATATAAAAGCAAGTTTCTAGAAGTAACTTTTGAAAAATGAAATTGAAAAAATGGAAACGAGCCATAAAACAAACGGCTAATAACAAAATAGAACAAAGGCACTAAAACAACAGCATATATACCTCCTAACAATCCGTTAAAATACACCAATCCAGCAGTCAATAGTAAGCTGATAATATTCATAGATATTTCTAGGTAGATAACTTTTTGATAATCACCAAAACCTTGAAGTAATGTAAAAAAGAGATAATGAAAACCTTGAAAAAGAACTACAAAAGCCAGAATGTTAAACACAAAGCCATAGGTTTGATCGTTAAAAACAAGCAAAGCAAAGTCTTTAGAAAAGATTAAAAGAATTAGAAACAATAAAACAGAAACACAAATGTTGAATATATTTAGTGTCCCAATTAGGTACTTTAGCTTTACTGTATCGTTCTTATATTCTGCAGTATACCGGATAATTCCCTTCTGCATCCCAAGTGTTTGCACAGAGACTAGTACTTGAACAAAGTTTTTAATGTTTCCCATAACGGATATACCATTAGGTCCTAGAAAAACAGCGAAAATTTTGGTCAATAAAAAGCCAGCTAAGAATTTAACGGAGATCGAGAGTGATGAAAAAGATAAAATGCGAAACAAACTACGGAGTTTAACCCAAAAGTACTAAAAACTTCTGTTTAATTACCCTACTTTCTTTTCGCGACGCTTCCGTTCGTTTTCATCTAGGTAAATTTTACGCAAACGCAACGAATTTGGCGTTACCTCTACATACTCGTCTTTTTGGATATATTCCAAAGCCTCTTCTAGACTAAAGCTAATGGGCGGAGCCAATTTCACTTTATCGTCTGAACCAGAAGCACGCACATTGGAAAGTTTTTTGGTTTTGGTAACGTTGACAACTAGATCATCTGCTCGAGAATTTTCACCAATTACTTGACCCGTGTAAATTTCATCGTTCGGATGGATAAAAAACTTACCTCGATCTTGCAGTTTATCAAGCGAATAGGGAATTGCTGTCCCTTTTTCCATAGAAATAAGGGAACCGTTTATACGTCCAGGAATTTCGCCTTTATAAGGTTCGAAATCTACAAATCGGTGATTCATAATCGCTTCACCCGCAGTTGCCGTAAGCAACTGATTACGAAGACCGATAATTCCACGAGAAGGAACCTTAAACGAACACAACATACGTCCGCCTTTGGGTTCCATGGCGGTCATTTCACCTTTTCGCATGGTAACCATTTCCACGGCTTTGCCCGAAACTTCTTCTGGAAGATCAATAGTGAGCTCTTCAACAGGCTCGCACTTTTTACCATCAATTTCTTTAATAATTACTTGGGGTTGCCCGATTTGCAATTCGTATCCCTCGCGACGCATGGTTTCAATAAGCACAGACAAATGCAGTACTCCACGTCCAAAAACCATGAATTTATCTGCGGCATCTGTTGGTTCGAGACGCATCGCAAGATTGCGTTCCAATTCACGCTCTAAACGATCTTTAATGTGGCGAGAAGTAACAAACTTACCCTCTTTACCAAAAAATGGAGAATCGTTTATGGTAAACAACATACTCATTGTTGGTTCGTCTATAGCAATCGCTGGCAATCCTTCTGGCGTTTCGACATCTGCAATTGTATCTCCAATTTCAAAATTTTCGAGTCCAACCACGGCACACAAATCCCCTGCTTTAACCGCGTCAACTTTTTTTCTACCCAATCCATCAAAAACCAACAGTTCCTTAATTTTTGATTTTATCACAGACGAATCGCGCTTTACTAAAGAAATTGTGTCCGTAGATTTTAACACACCACGGTGCAAACGACCAATAGCAATACGCCCCGTAAACGATGAATAATCTAGTGAAGTAATGAGCATTTGGGTAGTACCCTCAGTTACTTTTGGTGCTGGAATATGTGCTACCACAGCATCTAATAAGGGTGAAATAGAATCCGTTTGATTTTTCCAATCATCAGACATCCAGTTGTTTTTTGCCGAGCCGTACAGTACTGGGAAATCCAATTGCCATTCCTCTGCACCAAGTTCAAACATCAGATCAAAAACAGCTTCGTATACCTCTTCTGGAGTACAGTTTTCCTTATCTACTTTGTTAACAACCACTATAGGCTTGAGTTTCAAATTAATTGCCTTTTGTAGTACAAACCGTGTTTGTGGCATTGGCCCTTCAAAGGCATCTACCAATAACAAAACACCGTCTGCCATATTCAACACGCGCTCTACTTCGCCTCCAAAATCGGCGTGACCAGGAGTATCAATGATATTGATTTTGGTGTCTTTATACTGAACCGAAACGTTTTTAGACAAGATGGTAATCCCGCGTTCGCGTTCCAAATCGTTGTTGTCCAAAATGAGTTCTCCTTTGGTTTCATTATCTCTAAAAAGTTGGCAGTGATGAAGTATTTTATCAACTAGCGTAGTTTTACCATGATCTACGTGAGCGATGATGGCAATATTGCGGATATTTTCCATAGTGTGTTTTGCGCGGCAAATGTACATTTTTTGACTGGATAAGAATGTGTATGGCGTTAGCATTATCCTTATTTTTGTGGCATGAAGCAATTTGTAAAACGTCAATCCGAATCGAATCAATTTTTTCTGTTGGCAGGACCCTGCGCCATCGAAGGCGAAGACATGGCACTGCGCATAGCAGAACACATTGTAAAACTGACCGATAAGCTAAATATCCCCTATGTGTTTAAAGGGAGTTTTAAAAAAGCAAATCGAAGTAGAATTGACAGCTTTACTGGGATAGGCGATGAAAAGGCATTAAAAATTCTACGCAAAGTAAGCGAAACCTTTGATGTGCCAACGGTTACCGACATTCATGAAGTATCAGATGCGGTAAAAGCCGCCGAATACGTGGATGTGTTACAAATTCCAGCATTTTTGGTGCGCCAAACCGATTTGGTTGTTGCTGCTGCC
>CAZSSZ010000168.1:0-2940 GCA_964609755.1 uncultured Flavobacteriaceae bacterium
CTAACCTTGTTTAAATAGGTAGCGTCATAGACGCGCACCAGAAGGTATTATAGTTACCCTCATCCCTGATATAGACAAGTGTTTGCGTTTGTCTAACAAGTAGATTAATAAATTTGTCCAATCGTTTTTCGGCTTCCTGTTCGGAACCTGAAAGTTTTAGCAACTCGCTAAATAAGTCCATGTCTTGTTTTGGAAGCGTGTATTCATAAAAAGAAGGTCCTTCTTTTAATTCAATTAATGCAAACAAATCTTTGCTACCCATCAAATCCTCTATGATAGTTACTTCAACTTCTGCATTTTTAAAAGCCGGTATTAATGTAGCATTTAAAATGTCTAATCCTTCATCTGTTTTTCCTGGTTTAAATTCAAACCTAAATAGGTTTGCATATCGTCCACCAGTCCTTTTAAAGCCCTCGTCGGTATTTGCTTCCTGTCCATAAGAGAAATTAGTAAGTGTTAAGACCGTAATCAATACAATTCCAATTAGTTTATACATACTTAGTTGTTTTAGTGAATGCCAAAATCTTGAGTTATACACAACGTGTATTCAAACTCCCCAAAAAAGTAAAAAAGAAAGGCGTAGACGAATTCGGTTTGAAAAGATTTGGGTTTGTTTGATGCTAAATTAACAAAAAATTTAAAACCGCCTATTGCTGCCTTTGTACGGTTTTGAGCGTATCTTCTAGCACCTGTGCTGTAGTGTAGTGCAAATGCTTGGGCAGGTTGTTAAATTTGGGCAACACGGCTATATGCCGGTCTTGGTTACTCGCAAAAACGTGTTTGTATATCGGTTTTTTTGGGGTTTGCAATCCGGTTACGAGTTGTGCGATAAATTCATCGTGGTGGATAAGGTCTTTGCTGCCCAAATGGAAAATACCCCAACGGTTACGGTTAAGGATATAATGCAACTGCTGCGTAACAAAATAGTCAGAGGCTAGGTTAATTACCGAGTTGGGAAAAATCTCATAAGCCTGTTGGGTGCGTATGGCGGTTTTAAGCTCTTGAAATCGAGGTGAGTTAGCCCCAAAAACCATAGGCAAGCGAGCTATTGTCCAGCTAAATGCTGGCATCCGTAGCAGTTTATTTTCTAGGGTAATTTTAAGTTTTCCAAACGCACTTTCCGAGAGGGTTTTGTCGTGCTCGTAACTGGGGTAATGCCGAAAGCTGTCAAACACATTAGCCGAAGACAAGAGCAGCAATCGGGTATTGTGTTTCACAGCATAATCGATAAGCATATCATGTGCTACAAATTGTGCATCGGCTTCGCCACGCAAGGCAGAGATAATCACATGCGGTTTTATGAATTTTAGCAATTCTGTGGGGGAGTCTTCCCGAATATCATAGGAAAAATAGCGTTTGTTTTTGGCGTATTTTTCTTGGTGGCAATAGGTGGCATATACGTCCATGTAGGGATTTAATTCCTTAAACAAAGCACGCCCTAAAAAGCCGCTTCCACCAACAATCAGCACCCGTATCATGATACAAACGGTAGGCGGGTTATGACGGCTTTAATGTTCTTTTCTCTTATTTGGACATAGATTTCTGTACCTTTTTTGGCAAAATCGCGAGCAACATAGCCCATGCCAATCCCCACGCCCAACGAGGGCGAGGAAGTTCCTGAGGTTACTTCGCCAATGGGGTTTCCATCTGCATCTACTAGCGTATAGCCTTGCCGTGGAATGCCACGGTCAATCATCGTAAAACCAATCCGCAACTGTTTTGTGCCTTCAGCTTTGTCTTTTTTAATGTGTTCCTCGCCCACAAAGGCTTTGGAAAAATCAGTGCACCATGCCAAACGTGCGGCAATAGGCGAGGTGGTGTCTGTGAGTTCGTGCCCGTAAAGGCAATAGCCCATTTCGAGGCGTAACGTATCGCGTGCTGCCAAGCCAATAGGTTGAATGTTGTAGATTTCGCCTTTTGACAGAAGGGTTTCCCAAACTTGCGTTGCATTTGTTGCGGGAATATACAGTTCCACACCGCCGGCACCCGTATAGCCCGTGGTGGCAACCCAAACATTGTCTACTCCGGCAACAGCAGTTTGCACTATCGTAAAGCTTTTTTGTGTAGCAGTATCTATTTCAGAAAGTTCAGCCATTAAATCATGCGCTTTTGGACCTTGTACGGCAAGCAGTACAAAGTCATCAGAAGCATTTTTGAGCGTTGCGCCAAACGCCTTGTTTTGTTCATTGAGCCACTGCCAGTCTTTTTCCATATTACTGGCGTTGACTACGAGTAAATAGGTGTGTTCCGCAATACGGTAAATAAGCAAATCGTCTACTACGCCGCCTGTTGCGTTGGGCATATAGGCATATTGTGCATCGCCAACGGCAAGGGCTGCCACATTGTTACTGGTAGTAAATTGCAACAAATCGAGTGCTTTATCGCCCGTAATCAAAAACTCGCCCATATGCGACACATCAAAAACGCCAACGTGCTCTCGCACGCAAAGGTGTTCTGCTTTTACGCCTTTGTACGTCAGTGGCATGTCAAAGCCTGCAAAAGCTCCCATTTTTGCCCCAAGGTCTTTGTGCTGATTATGTAGCGATAGTAGGTTCATATTTCAAAAGTAGCATAGTTTTGGCTACATTAGCTAAAAAGAAGATTATGTTTCGCCTCATTTTATTCACATGTTGTTGTGCATTACTCACAGCGCAAGAACTCCCCACAGATTATTTAACCCCTGAGTTTCATGACGAGCGTAGGGCTGCCGTGCGTGAGATGCTTCCCGCCAATAGCGTTGCCGTGTTTTTTGCGAATCCCGTGCGCAACAGGGCAAACGATGTGGATTTTCACTACCACCAAGATCCTAATTTTTATTACCTCACGGGATTGAAAGAACCGCATGCCATTTTATTGGTCTATAAAGAAACACAAGCCATTGATGGTGTTCAAATAGACGAAGTGCTGTTTGTGCAAGAGCGCGATCCACTTCGTGAACAA
>CAZSSZ010000169.1:0-2937 GCA_964609755.1 uncultured Flavobacteriaceae bacterium
ATCACTTTTACGGGCAATTTTATCAATCTCATCAATAAACACGATGCCCTTTTCAGCTTTTTGCTGGTCGTAGTCAGCAGCTTGGAGTAAGCGTGTTAAAATGCTCTCTACATCTTCGCCCACATAACCTGCCTCGGTGAGTACCGTAGCATCTACAATGGCAAGTGGCACTTCCAACATTTTGGCAATGGTTTTTGCCAAGAGCGTTTTGCCAGTCCCCGTTTGTCCGGCAATTATAATGTTACTTTTCTGCAACTCTACATCGTTCTCACCTTTAGACTGGTGCAGTCTTTTGTAGTGATTGTACACCGCCACGGAAAGTACCTTTTTGGCTTGCTCCTGCCCGATCACATATTCGTCCAAAAACGCCTTGATTTGCTTTGGCTTTTTCAGTAAGAAATCGGCGGTAGAAGCGGTGGTTTCAGCATGAACTGTTTCTTCTTGAATGATGCCCACAGCTTGGTCTACACACTTGTCGCAAATGTGTGCATTTAGCCCCGCCACCAACAACTTGGTTTCGGCTTTTTTACGTCCACAAAACGAGCAAGTCAAATCTTCCACAATCTAGCTTTTTGTAAGCACTTCGTCAATCATGCCATACTCCTTTGCCTCAAGAGCTTTCATCCAATAATCACGGTCTGAGTCTTCGTAAACCTTATCATACGGCTGATTACTGTGCTTCGCAATAATTTCGTACAACTCTTTTTTAAGTTTTAGAATTTCACGCGCCGTAATTTCAATATCCGATGCTTGCCCTTGCGCACCGCCCAAAGGTTGGTGAATCATCACACGCGAATGTGGCAATCCAGAACGTTTCCCCTCTTGACCTGCACAAAGCAACACCGCACCCATTGAGGCTGCAATCCCCGTACAAATCGTAGCTACGTCAGGATTAATGAACTGCATGGTGTCGTAAATCCCCAATCCGGCATAAACACTACCGCCGGGTGAATTGATGTAAATTTGAATGTCTTTGCTTTTATCGGTACTCTCCAAAAACAGCAATTGTGCTTGAATGATATTCGCCACACTATCGTTGATAGCGGTTCCCAAAAAGATGATGCGATCCATCATCAAGCGCGAAAACACGTCCATTTGCGCCACGTTGAGTTGACGCTCTTCAATAATATAGGGGGTTAAACTGCTCACGATTTCATCGTAATACAAGGAGTTTATCCCGTGGTGCTTGGTTGCATATTTCTTAAATTCTTTGCCGTAGTCCATTCCTTAAAGTTGTATGCTAAATATAGCGATTATTTTTTGTACGCTTCCTTAATAAAGGTGTCGTAGTTTACTTTTTTCACTTTGATGTTGCCTTTTTCCAAAAACAGCTGACGCATTTTTTCGCTCATTACTTGGTCAGAAATACGTTTTACTTCGTCTTGGTTGCCCAAAATTCGAGTGGCAATATCATTTAGTTCTTCATCTTTAACGTCTGTACGACCAAATTGTAACATTTGCTTTTTGAGTAAGTCCTTGGCGAAATTCTCGACTTCTTCTCTAGTGATTTGCAAATTGTTTTCTTGAATCAAATTGGATTCGATGAGCTGATAGCGCAACCCACGCTCCGACTTAGTATATTCTGCTTCGGCTTCTTCGGCTGAAATTGGGTTTTCACCAGCGGTTTGCATCCACTTTTTCAAAAACGCATCGGGTAGCGAAAACTTGGTGTTGTCAATCAAATATTCGGTCATGTCGTTGATAAACTTCTGATTCGCTTGGCTTTCAAAGTGTCCTGAGGCATCCTCTTTAAGTTTTTCCTTGCATTCAGTTGCCGATTTTACGACATCCTTACCAAAAACCTTATCAAAAAACTCCTGGTCCAAATCTGCCAACTCACGATTATTTCGCTCTTGTAATGTTAGCGATAGGTCAACCGCTTTTTCGGGCACGCTTCCCATCACACGTCGCAACACATGCTCTTCTTTAAAAAGTCCTTTTGTAGAAAGCGAAAGCACATCGCCAATAGTTGCGTTTTTGAAGGCTGCAACTGCTTTTTTACTTTTAAGTTCATCTACCGAAAAGGTAGCACTTTTATTCTCCTCAACGCCTTCAAACATTACGCCAACGGTAAGTTCTGTGTCTTTAGACAATGCCTCTGTAGGCACAAGTGAACCATATTGTTTTTGCAAACGCTCTAACTGCTCCGTTACAAAAGCGTCATCGGCTTCAATTTCGTAGCGTGTAACCGCTTTTTTGTTGGGTAATTTTACCTCTACTTTTGGAGTAAGTCCCAATTCAAAATCAAAAGAATAGCTCTCAGCATCCCAATCAAATTCCTCAACAGGAACGGGAAGAGGGTTTCCAAGAATGTCAATTTTTTCGTTGTTCAGGTATTCGTTGAGTGAATTTTGCAAGGCTTTGTTTACCTCATCTACCAAAACTGCTTGTCCGTATTGCTTTTTCACAACGCTCATCGGGATATTCCCCTTTCTAAAACCAGGGATATTCGCGCGCTTGCGGTAGTCTTTTAACACTTTTTCTACCTGTGGCGTTACATCTTCTTGCTTAATTTGAACTGTCACAACAGCATTAAGCGCATCTACATCTTTTCGCGTTACGTTCATTTTTGTGTTTTAATAGCTGGCAAAAGTAGGCTATTTTCAAGGAAGGACAAAGTGCGGCTTTTCAGAAGATTAATCTAGAAAATCATGCAATGCTTGGGTAAATCCTGTTGGGTTTTCGGCATGCAGCCAATGTCCAGCATTTTCAATCCAGTTCAACTTCGCCTTTGGGAAAAAAGTATGGATTTTTTCAAGGTCGTCCTGTACAATATAATCCGATTTACTTCCTGCCAAAAAAAGCGTTTGCCCCTCGAAAATCCCAGCATCAGGCGCAGCCCCGATTTCAGCGAGCTTGTGTTGCAAGACTTGAATATTACATTTGAGTGCCAATGTGCGTTCGGGTGTCCAAGCCAAATTTTTTAGCAAAAACTGA
>CAZSSZ010000170.1:0-2894 GCA_964609755.1 uncultured Flavobacteriaceae bacterium
TTTTTACCATCATCGACATTAGTTCCCTCAAGTCTTACAACAATCGGTATCGAAGCACCAACATCTTTAGCAGAATTTATAATACCCTCGGCAATAACATCACAGTTTTTTGCCTTTGCTGCATCAATTGCGAAACTCCCCGAACCGCCCAAAAGCCCAACGCACTCAATTTTTTTCCCTAAAAGTGCGCTATGTCGCAAATACGGCGTTCCCAAAATGGATTTTAACCTATTTAAAATATCCTTTTCTGAAATGGGTTTTGGCAATGTTCCAACGCAGCCCATGCCCAAATCGGTTCGTGTATTTTCCAATACCGTTAGCTCAAAGGCTACCGTTTCGTACGGATGTGTTTTTTGTAAAGCTGACAGTACTGCATTTTTACAATGTTTTGGCATTACCACCTGTAGTTGGGTTTCAGCTTCTAGATGGCGTTCTCCTTTTATTCCAACATACGGATTGCTACCCTCTAGCGGTGTGAATCCTCCTGTCCCCTCCGAAGTAAAACTACATGCTGCATAGGCACCCAATGCTCCAGCTCCAGCAGCAAAAAGGGCATTTTGCACCTCGTCAAGGTTTTGCTTTGGTACGTAGGTGTTGAGTTTTAGTAGGCTTCCTTTTGTAGGTGTCAAAATACTTCTTTCTTCCAAGCCCAGCGCATCAGCCAGCCCTTTGTTTACGCCGTCCAATTGCACATCAAGAGCCGTGTGTAGGGCATAAATGGCAATATCATTTTTGATGGCTTTTGCCACTGCGCGCTCGACATAAGTGCTGTTAGTCAGACGTTTAAGTCCTTGAAAAATAATGGGATGGAAGCAAACAATAAGGTTGCAGTTTTCTGCAATAGCCTCATCAACCACTGCTTCTAGCGCATCGTGAGTGATAAGTACTCCCGTTACATTTTGGGTGTTATCACCCACCAATAATCCCACATTGTCAAAATCTTCGGCATAGGCGAGTGGTGCCCATTGTTCCAAACAAGATGTTATTTCGCGTACTGTCATCGTGTTCCAAAGATAAAAGTTCTACTTTTGTTTTTATGGCTATTTGGCGAAAAGCGTTGTTTCCGTTAAAAATTCTGTTTGGTAGTGCTGTTTTTGCGCGAAAATCCTTGTACAAAAGCGGTGTACTTTCGCGCTACAAAGCTCCTGTTCCCACCCTCGTTGTGGGGAATATATCCACAGGAGGCACCGGAAAAACACCCATGGTGGATTATTTGCTTTCCAAATTTTCCGATGATTTTAACTTAGGAATGCTTAGTCGGGGTTATGGACGTACGTCTAAAGGCTATGTTGCTGTAACGTCAGAGGCTACCGCCGATAGGGTAGGTGATGAGCCGTTGCTGTTGGCGCAAAAACACCCTACTGTAAAGGTTTCGGTTTGTGAAAAACGCCCAAAAGGGATTCAGCAGATGCTACAAGATTTCCCCAACATTGAGGCTTTTATTTTGGACGATGCCTTGCAACATTTGCCCTTGCAACCCTCGTTCAAGATAGTACTCACTACGTTTCAAAACCCCTGGTTTTTGGATGCCCTGCTCCCCGTGGGGAATCTGCGGGAACCCGCAACTTCGGCGCAACAAGCTGATGTGGTTGTGGTGACCAAATGCCCTGCAACCCTCGACGAAGAAACCAAAAACACCTACAAAACGAAACTTGGTGTAGCCCCCCACCAAAAACTGTTTTTTACCACCCTCGAATACGACACCCACGTTCGTGGCGCGGCAGAAGTACCTCTTGCCGAATTTGTTCAAAACCCTTTTGTGCTGCTCACCGGTATTGCCAATCCGTCTACGCTAGTAGACTTTTTAAACGCAAAAAAGGCAGGCTTTACCCATAAATCTTTCCCTGACCACCATAATTTTTCAAAGACAGAAATCATTGCCTTGGCGAATCTAAACCAACCCATTTTAACTACCGAAAAAGATGCGGTACGCCTTGCGCCTTTTGAACTAAAAAACCTCTACACTCTTGGTGTCCGTACTCGGTTTTTAGCAGATGAAAAACAGTTTTTGGAGGCGGTAAGGGCTGCGCTTGCTGTTAAGCGGTTTTAGTATGTTTACTTCCTATTGTCCTAATGAGCTAAAAACGGTATCTGATTTTTGGTGTTAAGCTAATGGCTTCAAGGTCAAACTCGGAGATAGCAAAATACGAAAACAGCTTTGACTGAATACCTACTTCAAAATTTCCCGATTTAAAAAAGAAATAATCAGCAGCTAAAAAGAAACCTCCTTCTGTAGATTTTGTTTCTCTCAGATATGAGAAATTTTCATAAACCTCTAAATATTGCCCGATATCCCTGTAAAGGTAAAACCCAAGAGAAGCAGAAAACGTTGATTTAAACTTTCTTTTGTAAAAAATGCCATACATCTTGTTTATATGGCTTAGATTAAAATTCTCAACACGAATGCTATTATTTGCAGTAGTACGCGTTACATTTTTCTCGCCACGATTTACGGATTTGTCAAAACTAAGCCCAAAAGCCTGTTTGTTGTCTTTTAAATTCCAAATAAGATCAAACCCACCAATAGTTCCTAAAAAGTTTTTACTGTAATACTGGGACGTTTGTTGTTCATCATAATCAGTAACAAAAAAGTTTCCTCCGATTCCATAGTTAATAGCCAGTTCTAACCTGCCTGTTGGTTCTTCTGTTTCTTGTGCCCATACAACTGTCGTAAAGAGTAGTAGGCCTAGTTTTAATATGTTGTTATGTTTCATTTTTAAAATTTTTATGTTGGGTTATAATTTTATGCGGAGACCTAAATTATACGACCAAGTCCCTGTATAACCAAGATCAAAATCATCATTGCTCTTGTACGCGGCATTTAGAATTATTTTTGAGGCTATATAAATGCCTATGTTTTTGTTAATGTTGTAAATAAGCCTAATTTTTGGACT
>CAZSSZ010000171.1:0-2885 GCA_964609755.1 uncultured Flavobacteriaceae bacterium
TGTCTTCTTCAGCCATTACTTGCTGAATCATTTTGTGAATATGACGACCGTATTCTGGAATCGCCAACTGTGAGCGTTCGTTGTTGTATTGAAGATTGTCTATCAAAAGAAGTGAATTATAGGGTAAAACTAAGAAAAAAATGTTAGAGCTGAATGATATTCGGGATTTTAGCAGCTTGCTTGTATTTTTCAATGATTACATCGGGGGTTTCAAAAGTACCCTTAATCGAAATGCTGCTGTATTTTCCTTTGCTGGATGCGCGAACTGTCGTTTCAACATCGTTCATAGCAAACAAGCTTGCAAGGGTTTCTTGCGCATCACCCGAACTGGGCACAATAAACTTAAAAACATAAATGCCGGGCCAAGTACTTGTGTCTAAAAGTTGTTGATGGAAACGCGAATAAAACGCATCGTCTTTAGCTGTGTTTTGCATATGGCAAAGATACAGTTTTGCAAACGCCCACAAATCCCGACCTTTGTGTATGGTTAAACCGCAAAAAGTAGTCTTTACCGGTGCGCCCGCAAGTGGCAAAACCACACTTATGAAAAGTGTGAATCATTCACATATTCACACTTATAACGAGGTATCGCGCGAGGTTATTGATATGGCACAAGCCAAAGGAATACGCCGTCCTTTTTTGGAAAACCCCATTGCCTTTAGCGAAGCACTTTTTGAGCAACGCCTCCACGATTATTTTGCCACAAGCCCAAAACCAATCCAATTTTATGACCGCGGTATCCACGATGTAGTTGCTTATATACGGGAAATGGGGCAAGAAGTACCTTGCGGAATGCACGAGGATTGCGCACAATTTACGTACGATACCGTTTTTGTATTTCCTCCTTGGGAAGAAATTTATACCCAAGACACCCAGCGCACTGAAGATTTTTCGGAAGCTAAAAAATTACACCATGCTTTAGTAGATACCTATCATTTTTATGGCATGACGTACATAGAAGTACCCCGCGACACCGTTGCCAATCGGCTTCGTTTTATCTTAGAAAACCTATGAACCGAAAAGCACAAGAACTTTTAACGCAGTATTGGGGCGCATCTGAATTTCGTTTGGGGCAGAAAGATGCCATATCAGCCGTATTGGAAAAACGTGACTGTTTGGTGGTATTGCCCACGGGGGGTGGAAAAAGCCTGTGCTACCAACTTCCAGCATTGCTTTTGGAAGGTGTTTGCGTGGTTATCAGCCCATTAATTGCCCTTATGAGTGATCAAGTGGAGGGATTAAAAAAGAAAGGTATTCGTGCCATGCGATTGTCGGGTCCCATGCGCGAGGATGAGCTTATTACTGCCCTTGACAATTGTAAGTTTGGAGATTTTAAATTCCTCTATCTGTCACCGGAGCGCGCTCAAAATCCGTTGGTGCAAGAGCATCTTTCGCAGATGAAAATTTCGCTTTTGGCAATTGACGAAGCGCATTGTATTTCGGAGTGGGGACACGATTTTAGACCTGCTTACCGAGAAATCATCACCCTAAAAAAAATACTCCGCCACATTCCAACAATGGCGTTAACGGCTACCGCTACCGAAAAAGTACGGGAAGATATTTGCACCTCCCTAGAATTGCAATCGCCAGCGCGTATAAGCGGCTCATTTGATCGCCCAAACATTACGCTGAATGTTGTGCATAGGCAAAATAAACTTGAAGCTATTGCCGAAGCTTTAGAGCCCAAAGGGGTGCCAAGTATAGTGTATGTAGGCACACGAAAAAGTGCTGAACTTTTAAGCAATCACCTTAATGCCATGGGACATCAATCGGCGTATTTTCACGGCGGAGCACCCGAAAAAGAAAAACGCATTAAGGAATGGATGTGTGAAAAAACCCCTGTTATGGTCGCTACCACGGCTTTTGGGATGGGTATTGACAAAGCCAATGTGCAACGTGTGATTCATGCTATGTTACCCTTTAGCTTAGAGCAATACTACCAAGAAGTGGGACGATGTGGCAGAGATGGAAGTCCATCAGTGGCTACGCTTTTTGTTGAAAAAGACGATGAGAAAAAACTTTGGAACAGGCTTATGGCAAGTGTACCCCCAAAAGAAGCTATCCAAAAAACCTACAAACATTTATGCCATTATTTTGATGTCGCCTATGGTGAATTGCCACAATTCATGCTGGAGTTTAACCTTAACCTATTTAGCCAGCGATACGATTTGAGTCCAAAAATCACCTTTTATGTTTTGGAGCTTTTGGAGCGCGGACAGGTGCTAAGCCTCACACAATACGACACCCCAAAAACAACACTACGCCTAGAACCCAATCAAAAAAAGAAATCGGTTTTGGTGGATTATTTACTTCGAAATATTGGAGGCATCACCGCCCAAATGCAGTCTATACAACTCGCGCACATAGCCATCAAATGTGGTGTGACGCTTCAAGAATGTTTAGCGGAATTAAAGACATTAGAAAAAAACGGGCAGGCAGAAATCGGACAACTCCACGTAGATAGTGGCATTCAATTCCTGACCCCACGAGAAGACAAACACACCCTGCTTCGCATATTGCAACAGTTAGATACGTTTAAAAAAGAGAAAAAGCGTTTAGCGGATACCGTTTGGGACTACTGCACCACAACAAGCTGCTCTAGAAAAAAATTACTGGACTATTTTGGCGAGTCCTCAAAGAAAACATGTCAATCATGCTCAAATTGTATTCAAGAAAACACTTCAACTAAAGAAGTAATTCTGCAACTAAAAAAACTCCTTTCGAATGGAGAAACTGTATCTTTGGAACAGCTTATTTCTGGAACGACATACAGCAGCGCACAGCTTATAAAAGCACTTGAGATTATGGTAAATGAGGAACTGATTGAGCAACTAAACACAAATGCATACCGACTGATATGAGCAAATCGTTACGTGTAGTTTTTA
>CAZSSZ010000172.1:0-2873 GCA_964609755.1 uncultured Flavobacteriaceae bacterium
AAAGAAATCTATTGAACTAGGGAATGTTAATGTGTTTAGAGAGTACAATAATGTGAACGACATAGTAGACGTTTATGTCAAGTTAATGTTAAGCGATTTACATTCGCAGACGTTTAATTTATGCTCAGGAAAATCATATAGTATCTCACAAATTTTAAACGCACTTACTGAAATGACCAAGCACAATATCGTGGTAAAAACAAATCCCAAATTTGTTAGAAAAAATGAAATTGTCGATTTGAAAGGAGACCCATCTAAAATATTTGATTTTTTGGGAATAAATAATTTTCCACATTCAATTGAAGACACGCTTTTTTCAATGTTAAATGAGAACCCATGAAAATCACTGTAATTGGTACTGGCTATGTAGGCTTGGTAACCGGAACTTGTTTGGCAGAAGCCGGAAATGAGGTCTTGTGTATTGACATTGACAAAGCCAAAGTGGCCAAAATGCAAAACGGCGAGGTGCCTATTTATGAACCGCACTTAGAAACCTATTTTGAACGGAATATTAAATCTGGAAGGCTCCATTTTTCTACCAATATTGAAGAAGGTGTTGAACATGGAGAAGTTATCTTTTTAGCATTACCCACACCTGAAGATGAGGACGGCTCTGCAGATTTGTCTTATGTATTGGGGGTTGCTAACCAAATTGGCGATTTGATGAAGGACTACAAAATCATCGTGAGCAAAAGTACAGTACCCGTAGGCACGGGTGAGCGAGTTAAAGCAGTGTTAAAGGAAAAAACGGATGTACCCTTTGATGTGGTGTCTAATCCCGAATTTTTACGCGAGGGTTTTGCTGTGGAAGATTTTATGAAACCCGACAGAGTGGTAGTAGGCGTGGAGTCTGAACGTGCCAAAAACACCATGGAAAAACTTTATGCGACCTTTGTCCGTACGGGCAACCCGATTGTGTTTATGGACATCAAATCGGCGGAACTGACCAAATATGCTGCAAACGCCTTTTTAGCAACCAAAATCACCTACATGAATGAAATTGCAAACTACTGTGAAAAAGTGGGTGCCAATGTAGATGATGTCCGTTTGGGTATGGGGCTAGACGAACGCATTGGAAAACGCTTTTTGTTTCCGGGAATTGGCTATGGCGGGTCTTGCTTTCCAAAAGATGTAAAGGCGTTGCACAAATCTGGTAAAGATGCCAATCATCATTTTGCCATTTTGGATAGCGTCATAAACGTAAACGAGCAACAAAAAACGGTATTGTTCCCAAAAATGGAGGCACACTTTAAAGGCGAATTAAAAGGCAAGAAAATTGCGTTGTGGGGCTTGGCGTTTAAACCCAACACGGATGATATCCGCGAAGCTCCAGCCTTATATATGATTGAAAAATTACTTGCTGCAGGGGCTAGGGTCACCGCCTTTGACCCCGAGGCGATGGACAACGTAAAAGCAAAACTTGGCGACAGCATCTCGTTTGCTACGAACATGATGGCTGCTGCTGAAGGCGCAGATGCCCTGTTGATTTGCACGGAATGGCACGCCTTTAGAAACCCGAATTTCGAGAAGTTAAAGGACGCATTAAAGGGCAATGTTATTTTTGATGGGCGCAACATTCCAAAAGAAATGGAAGCCTTAGGAGTTGACTATTATTCTATTGGCAGATGAAAAGAGCATTAGTCACCGGAGCAGCAGGATTTTTAGGGTCACACCTATGCGATAAACTATTGGCAAACGGCATGGCTGTAATTGGGATGGACAACCTGATTACCGGGGCTATGTCCAACATTGCACATTTGGAGAACAACCCTAACTTTAGTTTTGTGCACCACGATGTGTGTAAGCATATTGACATCGGAGGAGATTTGGATTATATCCTTCACTTTGCTTCCCCAGCAAGCCCGATAGATTATTTAAAAATTCCGATTCAAACCCTAAAAGTAGGTGCATTAGGAACACACAATGCCCTTGGACTTGCCCGAGCAAAAAACGCACGGATTTTAGTGGCTTCTACCTCAGAAATCTATGGCGATCCGCTTGTACACCCCCAAACTGAAGACTATTTTGGGAACGTTAATACCATTGGACCACGCGGCGTCTATGACGAGGCTAAGCGCTATTTAGAGTCCATTACCATGGCGTATCACCGCTATCATGGGCTAGACACGCGCATTGTGCGGATTTTTAACACCTATGGCCCTAGAATGCGTCTCAATGACGGCCGGGTGATACCTGCGTTTATGGGGCAGGCACTCCGTGGCGAGGACTTGACCGTTTTCGGCGACGGCTCACAAACACGATCTTTTTGTTTTGTGGAGGATGAAATTGAGGGGATTTATAGGCTGCTGATGAGCGACTACCATTTACCAGTAAACATCGGCAACCCCGATGAAATTTCGATTTTAGATTTTGCACAAGAGATTATCGAACTCACCGGAACCGACCAAAAAATTGTATTTAACCCGCTACCCAAAAACGATCCTTTACAACGCAAACCCGACATTAGCAAGGCTAAAGAACTTTTGGGTTGGGAACCCAACATTGGACGGAAAGAAGGGATGCAACGCACCTATGCGTATTTTAAATCGCTAGCGGCTGAAGAACTAAAAAAGGTGGAGCATCGAGATTTTACTTCGTATAAATTATAAGAAAGTACAATAACAAAAGGGCAAATGCGTTATTTTTGTAACCAACAGTTGGATGATTAAACGATTTACGCTTTCTTTTTTTGTTGTTTTTATATTCCTGACAGATGTTGGAGCGTTTTTCTTTTGGGCAAAAAAAATAAATACGGATACTTTTGGGTTGTTCTTTTCAGCAGACAATCAGATTTATTTTGCTAGAGTAATCGCCTTTTTGTTTTTTTGGCTCGTGCTGGCATTGTATTTTAAAATTTATTTTTTAAAAAGAGC
>CAZSSZ010000173.1:0-2838 GCA_964609755.1 uncultured Flavobacteriaceae bacterium
AGAAATTACCGACGACGATATCCCAGAAATCGTAAAAAACGCTGGTATCAGTTAATATCGACATGAAAAAAACACTTTTCGATAAAGTTTGGGACAGTCACGTAGTGTCATCCGTAGCAAACGGCCCAGATATCTTATACATTGACAAACATTTAATCCACGAAGTAACCAGCCCACAGGCGTTTAATGTGTTGGAAGAAAAAAGTATTCCACTCTTTAGACCCCAACAGGTTGTGGCTACCGCTGACCATAACGTACCCACCGAAAATCAGCATTTGCCGATTCAAGATGTGCTCTCGCGAAAACAAGTGGCACAACTCACCGAAAACTGTGAAAAACACGGGGTTACACTTTACGGACTCGGACATCCCTACCAAGGTATTGTTCATGTAATTGGTCCGGAACTTGGCGTTACCCAACCCGGCATGACGATGGTTTGTGGCGACAGTCACACCTCTACCCACGGTGCGTTTGGCACCATTGCCTTTGGGATTGGAACAAGTCAAGTGGCACAGGTATTTGCCTCTCAATGCGTTTTGGTGGCAAAGCCCAAGAGTATGCGCGTGACTGTAGATGGAGATTTACACCCTGACGTGCAACCTAAAGATGTTATCCTTTACATTATTTCAAAATTAGGAACCGATGCCGGTACAGGGCATTTTGTAGAATTTGCTGGATCCGTTTTTGAGGAAATGAGTATGGAAGGGCGCATGACGGTGTGCAACATGAGTATTGAAATGGGTGCGCGTGGTGGTATGATTGCACCCGACCAAACCACATTCGATTATGTTTCGGGGCGTGAATTTGCGCCAAAAGGCGAGGAACTGGAACATAAAATTGCGTATTGGAAAACACTTCCCACAGATGATGGCGCATCATTTGACACGGAATATACATTCGATGCTGCAGATATCCGTCCGATGATTACCTATGGAACAAACCCAGGAATGGGAGTAAAAATTGGAGATTCAATTCCAGAATTGGACGATGCGAGTTTTATAAAATCCTTAAATTATATGGGGCTAAAAGCAGGAAGCAATATGCTTAACCTGCCCATCAGCCATGTGTTTATTGGAAGTTGCACCAATTCGAGAATTGAAGATTTTAGGGCTGCAGCTACCTACGTGAAGGGGAAGCAAAAATCGCCCGACGTAGCGGCGCTTATTGTACCGGGATCGCAACAAGTAGCAAAACAAATTGTTGCTGAAGGACTCGACGCTATCTTTGAAGAAGCAGGATTTGTTTTGCGTCAACCCGGATGTTCTGCTTGTTTGGCAATGAACGACGATAAAATTCCCGCAGGAGCATATTGCGTTTCTACCTCAAATAGAAATTTTGAAGGACGCCAAGGACAAGGTGCACGAACCCTATTGGCAAGCCCAGTA
This sequence comes from uncultured Flavobacteriaceae bacterium, assembly GCA_964609755.1. GTDB lineage: Bacteria > Bacteroidota > Bacteroidia > Flavobacteriales > Flavobacteriaceae > UBA7446. The sequence continues at coordinate 1,386 of CAZSSZ010000173.1, forward strand.
ACGGCAGCCGCAGCAGCCGTAGCAGGTAAAATTGTAGATGTAAGTCAACAGTAGTTATGGAAAAGTTTGAAGTTTTAGAAAGCGGTATGGTCCCGCTAACCATTGAAAATGTGGATACTGACCAAATTATACCCGCGCGATTTTTAAAAGCCACCGACCGAAATGGATTTGGCGAAAATTTATTTCGCGATTGGCGTTTCACCATCGATGATGAACCCAAAGCAGATTTCGTATTAAATAACACGACTTTCTCTGGTTCAATTCTAGTAGCAGGAAATAATTTTGGCTGTGGTTCAAGTCGTGAGCACGCTGCATGGGCGTTGGCAGATTATGGATTTCGCGTAGTCGTTTCTTCATTCTTTGCCGATATTTTTAGAGGCAATGCCCTAAATAACGGGATACTCCCGATTCAGGTAAGCCCAGAGGTGCTGCAACAGCTATTTGCTGCCATTGAAAAAAATCCTGCCACACAGGCAAAAATTGATTTGGAAGCCCAAGAACTTCATGTGCCCGATGCTGGAATTGTAGTTCCCTTTGAGCTTAACGCTTACAAAAAAATGTGTTTGCTCAACGGTTATGATGACATCGACTACCTATTGAGTCAAAAAGAAGCCATCGAGGCATTTGAACAAAATCGTTCGTAACACCATAGAACTCCTTAACATGAAAAAACAAATTGCCGTACTTCCTGGAGATGGGATTGGACCGGAAATCGTACAAGAAGCTGTAAAAGTTTTAGATGCTGTAGCTTCAAAATTCGGGCATGAATTCGAGTATACCTATGCAGATATGGGTGCCATTGCCATTGACAAAACAGGCGAACCACTTCCAAAGGCAACCCTAGAGGCAAGTTTGGCAAGCGATGCCGTACTTTTTGGTGCCATTGGCGATCCAAAATACGACAACGACCCCACAGCAAAAGTGCGACCAGAGCAAGGGCTGCTTGCCATTAGAAAGGCATTAGGGTTATTTACCAATATCCGACCCGTAAAAACATTTGATGCGCTTTTGCATCAATCTCCGCTAAAAGAAGAGCGCGTAAAGGGCACCGATTTTGAGATGTATCGCGAACTGACAGGTGGTATCTATTTTGGTGAAAAGAAGTTATCAGAAGACCAAAACACGGCTTCCGATTTATGCCAATATACCCGTGCGGAAATTGAGCGTATTGCTCATTTGGCATTTGCGGCTGCTAGAAAAAGACGAAATATCCTAACGCTTATTGACAAAGCAAATGTATTGGAATCTTCCAGATTGTGGCGCAGAGTAGTTACCGAATTACACCAAGCCGAGTACAGCGATGTAGAACTTCGCTTTTTGTTTGTCGATAATGCTGCCATGCAAATGATATTAGCACCCAATCAGTTTGATGTTATTCTGACAAGTAACCTTTTTGGGGATATTATTTCTGATGAAGGAAGTGTTATTGGTGGCTCCATTGGATTGTTGCCAT
>CAZSSZ010000174.1:0-2818 GCA_964609755.1 uncultured Flavobacteriaceae bacterium
TCTTTTGAAGCCCACCATCAAAACGCCTATAATGCCGCCAACACCAATAGCTTTTGGATTAAAGGCTTCCGTAATAATTAAAGAAATTGCGTCATCAATAAAACTAAAATTTACAGTCAAAATGTAGACACAGGCTACTATGTAAAGTAGTGCCATAAAAGGTACAACGCGCTCAGTAACAGAAGCAATACGCTTAATTCCACCAATAATGATAAGCCCGACAAGTACTGCCATAATGAGTCCGATAATAGCACCAGCACTTGTACTTTCTAAGCCCATTAGTTGTTTTAGCACCACCGTAGCTTGATTAGACTGTGCAGCATTTCCTCCTCCAAACGAACCCCCAATACAGCATATAGCAAAAATAACAGCTGCAATTTTTCCAAGTTGTTTGAATCCTCTTTCGCTAAGTCCTTTTTTTAAGTAATACATGGGTCCACCATAAACAGTACCGTCTTCGCCCACATCACTGTATTTTACTCCTAGGGTACACTCCACAAATTTGGTAGACATTCCAATAAGTCCGCAAACAATCATCCAAAATGTTGCGCCGGGACCTCCAAGAGCAATAGCTAAAGCGACACCTGCGATATTACCGTTTCCAACAGTACCTGAAACGGCGGTTGCCAATGCCTGAAAATGACTTACTTCACCGTCTTTGCTTTCATCTTTTATGGTATCCACCACGTCGCCATCGGCAATATTTACAGCAGCTTTTTCATCTGCTCCGTGATGATCAATATCATCATATTTTCCACGAACGACACCAATAGATAATGGAAATTTTCGAATGTTAATAAACCCAAAATAAAGCGTAAAAAACAAAGCACTCCCCACCAACAAATAGATAACAAAAGGATTTCCTCCAACTTCAAAGAAAACAATATTTGAGAAAAAGTCAGAAACAGGCTTAAATGCCTCATTAATTTTTTCATCCAGCCCTTTTTCAGAAGATTGTGCCATTAGGGGTAGGCAAAAAAAAGTAGCTAGAAGTAGTGCGAAATTTTTCATAGAGTGAATTATAAATCAAATACAGATGAGCGTTTGGCGAACAAAAAATCTTTCATTTTAAGCCAAAAAGCGAGTACCAAATATAGGGCAAAGCCGCCGCCTAATGAAAAAAAGCTCAAGTAAATAAAGAAAATACGCACGTTTTTTGCTTTCATTCCAAGGCGTTCGGCAAGCCGCGAACACACCTCAAAGCCTCGTTTTTCAAGAAAATAACGCAATTCGTGCAAATAACTCATCTCACAAAAGTAATCAAAGATTTAATAGTTTATGTCCAAAGGCACATTGCAAACAACGCTTTGGTTCACAATAACTGTGTTTTAGCTGCAAACACGCCTGACTTTCCAAGGCATCGTCCACAGCGCAGCCCAATTGCTTAAACTTCGTAACGAAAATATTTTTTTCGGGGGCAAGTTGGTGAACAACATCCAACACTTGTGTTTTTCGATTGTCTCCTATATAATCATAATACTGAAACAAAAACGGAAAAATTGTGTTGAGCAGTAATAATTCTTTAAACGATTTGGTAAGTCGGTTTACACGCCTTTTTGAAGGGGTATTAAAGTGATAATGTGTTTCCCAAAAAGGACTTGTTTTTGCCTCTAAGACTTCATACCAATCCGCTACTGTTTTTGCTTCTTGAATAAGTATTAATAATCTGGGTTTTTGATGTAACAGCCAAGCCAATTGCGCTAAGCGAATGGTGGGAAAATTACTGGGGCGCAATCGAAAAAAATTAACCTTTTCTGTGGGTTGATTGAGGTTGTATTTATGTTTTAAATAAGTGTAGGTTTTTTGTTGCCTATAAAAATACTCCTGTTCAAAAGGCTGATTTAAAAGCCCTGCCTGCCCCATTAAAATTGCCTCTAGCGCAACTACTTTTTCGGTGTTTTGCAAGATTGCTTTCCAAGGAACAGACAACGCTACTTGTGCAAACGCCATCCCGTTTTGTTTAAGTCCAAAGCCTTTGGCAAGTGCCACAAAAAAGACCGCCTCCCAATTGTTTTTGGTAAGCGCCAACCAACTTTGGAACAGCGCGGTTTTCTCCATCAAACGCTCCACGTAAAGACGTTCAAAAAATTGCTTTCGCAATAGCTTTGGGACTCGGTGCAATTCATCGGCGCAGAGAATCCATTTGTTGGTTTCCGAAAGCCATTTGGTGTATTTATCAATTAGATTTTGCGGGGCATAATCTACCAAACGCAAGGTGGGCATGGGCTGCTGACTGGCATCGTATACAGGTACATCATCTTGCCAAACCACGTGTAAAATAACATTGTCGTAGTTTTTATCGGATTGGTGGCGATGACTAAACCAATCGGAAGCACGTACGTGAAGCTCTACATTACCTACCCAAAGGGTGCCGTTAATTTGGATGTGCGCATTAAAAAAATCAGGACCTGCATAAGCGTTTTCCTGCCCAGGCTTGACAACAACAAGGGGTTCCCCCGAGGTAGTTTTTAAGTTACTACGGTTAAATTTTTGTGTTTTCCATAAATAGGCAAGCAGTTCTTCGCGCACCTAAGATAAGGGTGTTACTCCTCCAAATCGCCCTCCCAAGCCAGGACGCCGCCTTCAAGATTATATACGTTTTCAAAGCCCATTTGCCCCATTAACTGACACGCCTGTCCGCTACGCGCACCCGAACGACAATACACAAAATATACTTTTGATTTGTCCAATTCTTCAACGGAAGCAATAAAATCGGCTCCGCCACGAATATCTAAATTTAAAGCACCTTTAATGTATCCGCTTTCAAATTCTTCTTCGGTGCGGACATCAAGGATTACAGCTTCGGGAGCTTGGCTGT
>CAZSSZ010000175.1:0-2816 GCA_964609755.1 uncultured Flavobacteriaceae bacterium
GAAAAGTGTCCTTTTCTTTGATTCGTTTCTTTTGGACACTCAAAAGAAATGAATGAATACACCCCGACAGTTTGACAACTATTAACCATTAACTAATCACTATTGCCCCTGCCTGCCGGCAGGTACTGCCTAATCACTAAAGGCTTTGCCTTTTTACCAAATCCTTTGTCCCCTTTCTATCCAACTTTCCCGAGGGGGTATACACAAAAGCACGCACATAAAAAACCGCTTTTGGGACATGGTGTTTGTCGTTTCCCAAAAGGGTAGTTGCGATTTTCAACGCATGTGCACTGTCTTTAGCTGTTCCCTCAAGGATAAGGACCAATTTTTCACCGAGTTGCGCATCTGGAATTCCCGTAAAAAAGAAAGGGATGTTTAGGTGTGGACGTAGTTTTTCTTCCAGTTGCTCTGGGAAAATCTTTTTTCCACCCGAGTTAATGACAAAATCACGCCTACCCATTAAGCGAAAGGAATTTTCATCAACCCGTTCCACTATGTCGTTTGTTTGTATGGGTTCTTTTGAAATATAGGGAACGTTAAGCGTTAGGCAACTATCCAAATCAAGCGAAATGCCAACATCGGGCATTGCTGTAAAAGGTGGAGTAGGGTAGGTTACAGGTCGTGTGGCTACGTGGGTCAGCGTTTCGGTCATACCATAGGTTTCCACGCAGTTGGGGTGTGTTTCGTAAATTTTTTTACGCAGGGCTTCTGGAATGGGTGCGCCACCAATGAGAATCGTTTTGATTTGGGCCAGCTGATGCAGGTTTTCAGCAGCTTGCAATGGAATGAGCGCGGCAAAATCGTAGGTTTTGCCTTGCAGGTCGAGTTTGGTTTTTGGAGCAATTATATCGAGGTCGAGTCCCAATATGAGGGCACGTACCAGTATCATTTTTCCAGCGATATAAGCTACAGGTAAGCACAATAGTGCCGTATTGCCTGGGGATAGCTTAAAAAAAGCCCCTGTGCGTTCCGCCGAAGCGCGCATGGCTGCTTTGGGCATTTCTAGGGTTTTAGGCGTTCCGGTTGAGCCCGAGGTTTGCAACAATATCATTTTGCTATCACTAAGCCAGTCCACTAAAAAAGTACCCAATGTATTTTGCGCTGCATCAGAATCCTTTGTCCAAGTTATCGCTGCATCCAACAGGCTTTTGTGGGTGTATGCCTTGCCGTTGAGTCGAAATTTTGGGTGTAGTTCCATCTTAAAAATCAAAGGTATAGTCCCAAGCTAAGTTTGTGTCGTAGCGTAAAACCCCTTTTGACACCACTAATGGACTTTCGATATTATTGGTAAACAGACTCCCGGTGCCAAGCCCTTGCGGGGTTGTGGTTTTGAGCGAAGCCGTCCATTGCGCAATGGCATTTAGCCCGATATTGCTTTCCAGCGCACTCGTAACCCACCACCCTATGTGGCGTTCCGCTGCCAGTTTAATCCATTCTTCGGAAGCAGCAAATCCACCCACTAAGCTCGGTTTTAGGATAATGTATTGCGGTTTTGCACGGTCCAATAAATTCTCTTTTTCCAATGCTTTAAAAGCGCCAATGAGTTCTTCGTCAAGGGCAATGGGCAATGGGGTTTGGGCGCAAAGTTCTGCCAGTGCATTTTGTTGTCCGGCAGCAATGGGTTGCTCTATGCTATGGATATCAAACTGGGCAAGGGTTACCAGTTTTTTAAGCGCATCATTCGCCGAAAAGGCACCGTTCGCATCCACGCGAAGGGTTACCTCATCTTTAGCATAGCGCTTTCTGATTTCTGCTAGCAATTCGCATTCTTGCGCAAAATCCAACGCCCCAATTTTAAGTTTGATGCAATCAAAACCAGCTTCAATTTTTTCAAAAATCTGTTGACGCATAAAATCCATATCGCCCATCCACACCAGTCCGTTTATGGAAATGGACGTTTCTCCCCGATTAAAATCGGTGTCAAACAGCTGAAATGGGCTTGGGGAGTTTAGCGATTTGAAAGCCATTTCTACACCCATTTGTATTGAGGGGAAATCAGCGCATAGCGCAGAAACGTCTTTGCCTTGTTGCAATGCCGTGCAAACGCGGGCGAGTTGCTCTTCAAAATGTGGAACATCATCATAGCTTAATCCGCGAAACAGTCCACACTCGCCAATACCGAATTTGTCTCCGTCTTTGAGTTCAATGAAGTAGGTTTCTTTTTGGCGCAACACCCCTCTCGACGTTCCGCTAGGACGTTTAAAATCAAGCGTATATTTTTTAAAGCGCACTTCCATTAAAACCAAAATTGTGTAGCAAACACCAGCAAACTTAGTATAAAAGTGCTGATTGCCAGCGGTTTGAGTAAGACATCGAAATCTGCATGTTTTTGTACCCTAAGCGTTTTTTTCAATTGGACGGCTAGAGGAAAAACAACGAATAAGGGAAGGTAGTGCCATTGGGTATCCGCAATGGTTTTCAATCCGATACACAAACAAACAATTCCTCCCAAAATAAGAAAAACGTGATACTTTTTAGCAGTATTAAGTCCCAGCACCCCAGCTACTGTTTTTTTACCTACGGCAGAGTCGTTTTCAATATCCCTCATGTTGTTTAAATTCAACACCCCAACGCTCAAAAATCCGATGGCAAAAGCCAGCCACCAAACGGATGGGGTAAGGGTTTTGGTTTGCATGAAATAGGCTCCGCAAACCGCCAACAGTCCAAAAAATAAGAATACAAACACATCGCCCATAGCGTGATAGCCATACGCCCCTTTTCCGGCGGTGTATTTGTAAGCAGCGAGGATAGCTCCCAAGGCAAGCCCCAAAAACAGCAAACTGCTTGGTGGAAAACAGTTCCACAACAATCCTTTT
>CAZSSZ010000176.1:0-2768 GCA_964609755.1 uncultured Flavobacteriaceae bacterium
AATGATGGAGACAACTCCAATACATGGCATGTTTACCTGATAAAATATGATGTCTCGGGCAACGTGGAATGGCAAAGAACATATGGAGGACCTGATAAAATTGATTGGGCTGGTGAAGATATTGACTTAACGAATGATGGTGGGGCAATAATAGCAGTTGATAACGGTAGTTTTGGGTTCCTTAAAGTTGATCCGTTTTAATATAAACATGCTATAACATCACCTATACTCTACCGCGGTTTCTTTTTCAGTGAATTCAATTATCTTAAGGGATGCGGCGATAGTATAGCCGCCGAACGTTCCTAAAAAAACGAGCTACTGCTTTCCGCAGGCTTGCCTTCATGAAGAGCTACATCTACCCGTGTCTCCAACACCGTTGGGCTATTGCATACAAATAGAGAAAAATCCGTTACCCCCCTGATGAACTAATAACCAAGGGAAACGTTCTGACTACTTTGGAATAAGAATAATCGTTTTATCTTAAATATTGATCAAAAAACGATACTTTTAGTTGCGATAAGCAGAAATGTTCTTTCCAAGAGTAGCATCATGCCAATAACACAAAAAATACAGACACAGAATTGCGACATCTTATTCGCAGGTTGGGGAGCCAGTGCGTGTATTCTACTTATCGAAATGGCCAACAAGAACTTGTTGGAGAACAAAAATATTGTAATTATTGATCCGGAAAGTAAACTAGAAAACGACAAAACATTTTGTTTTTGGACCAAATACTCAGAGCGTTTGTATACCGATTATGCATCTATAATCAGTCATGAGTGGTCTTCCATAAAAATAAACGATGCACCACTCCAATCTATAGATCCCTTAGCATACTGTCATATCAACAGCACTGACTTGTATGCATTGTGCAGGCAACTGATGGATAAACACTCCATTGAGCATATACAAGAATCCATTGAGAGCGTTTCATCTGGAAAGAGGAATGAAATTAAAACCAATAAATCAAGCTATTCCAGCGAATGGTTGTTTGATGCGCGGCCTCCCAAAGTAAACACAGTCGATAAACGATTTTTTATTTATCAGTCCTTTGTTGGCTTCAAAGTTTTGCTTGCTTCTCAGAAATTTGACAGTGATGTATATCACATGATGGATTTCAGGGTTGATCAGCAAAAAGCAACTCAATTCGTATATATTTTACCCTATGATGAGCAGAATGCGTTGATAGAGCTAACGCGGTTTGGTGAGAAACTCATAGACCAAGACGAGGCCAAAGAGCTTCTGGACAGCTATATTTTAGAGCATTATGGAGAATATGAGATTTCGGCTGTCGAAAAAGGGGTGATTCCTATGGGTACTATTCCCACCCAAAAAAAATCTGGGAAACGGCACGTAGAAATTGGTACAAGAGCTGGAAACGTTAAGCCAAGCACGGGCTATGCATTCAAGAACATGTATACCCATGCCCAAGCGATTTGTGCAGATTCAGCGTTGCAGAATGCTAGACCTAAACCGAAAGCACGGTTTGTATTTTATGACCAGTTACTGCTCATCATACTCACCCTATGGCCGCACAAAGGAAAATTGATTTTCGAACAATTATTTCAGTCGCAAAGCTCTCGCTTTGTACTGCGTTTTTTGGACGAAAAAACCAATCTAAGTTCTGAGTTAAAAATGTTCTTTGCACTCCCTATCTTACCTTTCTTACGTGCAACAGTGGTATGGATATTTTGGAAATTGTCTGATAAATGGATTTTACTTCTTCTCATTGCATCCGCACTTCTTGCCCCAAACAACTACATTGACAATCATATCTTTCTAACTGATTTTGAACTGGGATTATTTGCATTCGGCTTATTGTTAGTAGGAATACCACATGGGGCTTTGGATCATTTGGCAGTAGGAATTAAAGGCAAAAAAACGATATCGATGAAGTTTATCCTCATTTATCTTTCGATTATGTTTGGTGTATTTATCACATGGTACTTTCTACCGGTCACGTGGCTTTTCCTATTCTTAACTTATTCCGCCTGGCATTTTGGACAGACAGATATAGAGAATTGGAACATCAAAAGCCCACTAATTGGTTTTGTATGGGGAACTTTTTTATTGGCATTTATGCTCTTGAGTCACCCGTTGGAATTGAATTACGTATTGTCCATTTTGGATATTAGCTCCATTCCAGTAAATCCGGATTTACTCGCCTACCTCCCCTTCTCTCTACTCCTACCTACGGGCTATGCACTAAGAAAGAGATGTTGGAATCTACTAATGATTGTCCTCTATTTATTTGTAGCACAACATATTAGCCTAATACTGGCATTTGGGTTATATTTTATTTTTCATCACAGTATACTGGGTTGGAACAACCTAAAAGAAGCGTTGAATATGAGCCATACCAAAATGTTTATCCTCTCATTGCCTTTCAATATTGGAGCGGTACTTCTGTTTTTACTCTTTTTCCTAAAATTGACCAATACCGTGGAATTCAATACCGTATTTTTTCTTGTATTTCTGTCGTGCATTAGTCTACCCCACATCATGTGCATGGACCGTTTTTACCGAAAATCAGAACAAACTGTCAATACGGAATAGCGAATCAAAACAAAGGAAAATACAAAACGAGTGTGACGCTTCGATAGCCGCCAAATCCAATAAATCTAACCAAAGTCCTCTTGATTTGTTAAATTCGTAGAAGGGATATACAGTATATCCTTACGTTAGGTCAAATATGTCACAAGATCAGAATATGAATTTATTGAGCAAGCTGTACCAAATCTGTCTATCTGAAAACGCAAAAAACAAGA
>CAZSSZ010000177.1:0-2718 GCA_964609755.1 uncultured Flavobacteriaceae bacterium
ACAAACGGCATCAAGCAAGAATTGTACACCTTTGTTTTTGAAAGCAGAACCACAAATCATAGGGATGATACTCATATCTTGCGTAGCCGCACGAAGCGCATTGTGTACCTCATCCTCAGAAATACTATCTGGGTCTTCAAAATATTTTTCCAAAAGATTCTCGTCGTATTCAGCAACCGCTTCAATAAGCTCGCCACGGAATTTTTCAACTTCATCTTTCATGTCTTCAGGGATGTCTACAACATCAAACGTTGCACCCATATTATCCTCGTGCCAAATAATAGCACGGTTTTTTACTAGGTCAACACAGCCCTTAAAGTTATCTTCCTCACCAATGGGAAGTACAATAGGTACAGCATTAGACTTAAGCATTTCACGAACTTGGGTACAAACATTAAGGAAGTTTGAACCTTGGCGGTCCATTTTGTTTACAAAGCCCATACGTGGCACTTTGTAATTGTCTGCCAAACGCCAGTTGGTTTCTGACTGTGGTTCTACACCGTCAACAGCTGAAAACAGGAATACAAGACCATCCAAAACACGAAGCGAACGATTTACCTCAACAGTAAAGTCCACGTGTCCGGGGGTATCAATAATATTAAAGTGATATGGCTGTGCACCATCTACTGGCTTTCCTTGTTCTGTTGGAAACGTCCACTCACAAGTGGTAGCGGCAGAAGTAATGGTAATTCCACGTTCTTGCTCTTGTTCCATCCAGTCCATGGTAGCAGCACCATCGTGTACCTCACCAATTTTGTGGCTAACCCCAGTGTAGTAAAGGATACGCTCGGTAGTTGTGGTCTTACCAGCATCAATGTGGGCTGCAATTCCAATATTACGTGTGTATTTTAAATCTCTTGCCATGGTTTATGCTACGATGATTAGAATCTAAAGTGTGAGAATGCTTTGTTTGCTTCTGCCATTTTGTGGGTATCTACACGCTTTTTCACGGCAGCACCTTCTTCTTTTTCGGCAGCAATAATTTCGGCAGCAAGTTTTTGCGCCATTGATTTTTCGTTGCGTTTACGTGCATAACCGATAAGCCACTTCATGGCCATAGAAATTTTTCGGTCTGGACGAATTTGCATTGGAATTTGAAAAGTAGCACCACCCACACGACGACTGCGAACCTCAACGTGAGGCATCACATTTGAAAGTGCATCTTTCCATATTTGGAGTGCATCTTTTTCTTCGTTTTGGTTTTTGGAGTCTACGATATCGATGGCATCGTAGAAGATTTTGAATGCTACAGATTTTTTCCCGCTCCACATCAGGTTGTTTACAAAGCGCGTAACCAGTTGGTCATTGAAACGCGGGTCGGGAAGTAGAGGGCGCTTTTTCGCCTGTCTTTTTCTCATATTCTGGGTTTGAGTGGTTCAAGTAAGCTTGAACGTCATGTTATCTTATCGCTACTGTTACTTTTTAGGTCGTTTCGCACCATACTTAGATCGACGCTGTAAACGGCCTTCAACACCTGCGGTGTCGAGTGCACCACGAACAATGTGGTAACGCACTCCGGGCAAGTCTTTTACACGACCTCCACGTACAAGTACGATGGAGTGCTCTTGTAAGTTATGACCTTCTCCGGGGATATAGGCATTTACCTCGTTTCCGTTAGTCAGGCGAACCCTAGCCACTTTCCGCATTGCGGAATTTGGTTTTTTCGGCGTAGTAGTATATACACGAGTACATACTCCACGACGTTGTGGACATGAATCCAATGCTGCGGATTTGCTCTTCTTTACAAGGTCTTTGCGGCCTTTGCGAACTAGTTGCGATATGGTTGGCATACGTTATACTTACTTTAATCCTTTATTTAAAGGGCTGCAAATGTAGTATAATTTTCTAGGCTTTCAAATAATTTTTTACTGTGTTTTTAAAATCCTTTTTTTATTCCGTTAAAAACTTGTGTAACAGGGTTGAACTTTTGGTGCTTTCCAAATCGTAAACATTTATTCAAAATGCATACGCACCCTCAAAAAACTAAATCAATGAATTTAAGTACATTTGACAGTATAAAGTTCGCAACTCATGACCACGATAACCATCAAAAACAGTAAAAATGCTTTTTCTAAAACCAATTTTGCAAACCCTGCAGATTTATACGAGTATTTGACCCAATGGATTTTGGACGAAGAAAATTTACTTTCGGATGCATTTAAATCTGAACTTGACCAAAGAGAAAAAGAACTTTTAACAGGTGAAGTAAAAGGTGTTCATTGGCAAGAAATCAAAGCGGATTTTTTAGCGCCTCGCTAGCAACAGATGAAGCACCAAATCATTTTTCATCCTTTAGCACGACTTGAACTTTTTGAAAGCAAACGATGGTATGCAGAGAAAAGTCACGTTGCCCTGCGTAGATTCCAAGTTGAAATCACAACCTTGCTTTCTATTCTAGAAGAAGAACCTGAACTTTTTCAAACCGTTTATGGTACAAAACGTATTGCTAGATTAAAAAAAATCCCCTATTCATTCATTTACGCCTTACACCACAACACGGTACTCATATATGCTGTTTTTCATCACTCGCGAAATCCTAAGGTCTGGAAAAAGCGATAATCAAACAATAAAATGAGCAACCCAACATCGAGGTTAAAGGTATTAAAGAAAACTTTTTTTATAACTTTTCTAACCCTTGGGTAATTCCAGCATCGGTACGTAGTTTTGCAACTGTTGCATTTACAACCTATGCTTAACAACCAAAACAACTTTATCGCT
>CAZSSZ010000178.1:0-2703 GCA_964609755.1 uncultured Flavobacteriaceae bacterium
CTAGCCAACAAACTTGCAGACATTGCATTGGCGCACGATTCTAAAGATGCCTTTTTGGCGGCAACCTTTGAGGGTAGCCTTACTGTTGCAGACAAACTCACCGAGCAAACGGGTGTTATTGGCGAAAAGATTGAGGTTGGCGGATTTGAGCGTTTAGAAGCACCTTTTGTAGGGTCCTACATCCACGCTGGAAACAAAATCGCTACGCTTGTAAGCCTTTCTGCATCTGTTGAGGGTGCAGCGGAAGCTGCCAAAAACGTAGCCATGCAGGCTGCAGCCATGAATCCTATCGCCTTAAACGAAGAAGGCGTTGATGCTGCTGTTATCGAAAAAGAAATCGAAATTGCAAAAGATCAATTGCGTGCAGAAGGCAAGCCGGAAGCTATGCTTGACAATATTGCCAAAGGAAAAATTAAGCGTTTCTTTAAAGACAACACCTTGGTAAATCAAGACTATATCAAAGACGGAAAACAAAGCGTTGCTGCCTACGTGAAGTCGGTAAACCCCGATTTGATGGTAACTGGATTTAAGCGCTTAGCATTGGGGTAATCCTAATGTTATGTTAAAGATTTGAATAAAGACCTCCTCGTTGGAGGTCTTTTTTTATTTTAGCCCTGCCAAATCTTTTCGTATGAGGGTATTACTTCTTTTTCTGATTCTTTTTTCGAGTGTTGCAAAAGCGCAATACGTTGTTGTTTTGGATAGTATTGCCAATGAACCCATTCCGTTAGTTAGTGTTTACGACGGCAAAACGGGCGTAATTACCAATTCGGATGGTAGCTTTTATTGGCACAAACCACAAGCAGATAGTATTACATTATCGTGTTTGGGTTATGCGCGAAAAAGGGTAGCAACAGCACAGATTAAAGACACGCTTTATATGCTACCCAAAGCTGTGGAACTTTTGCCCGTAATGGTGAGCAACAGAAGACTTTCTGCAGAAGAAATTATTGATAGCCTAAAAGCAAACACCCACAAGAATGTTGATTTCGGGTTATCCGCAAGCGAGGTATATCTGCATTATACGGATATGGATGAAATCCAAAAAATGGATATCGAAATTAAGAAATCAACGATTCCGGAACTTGATCAAAATTTTGTAGATGAAATATTAGAACACGTTCCAAAAAAAGAGGTAGACGAATCCTTTTCCAAAAGCAAATGGCTACGAGACAGTGGCGGGCTAAAACAGCATAAGCTGCAAGTGCTACAAGCGGCAAAACTTCGTGATTCGCTAAATGATAGTTACTTCGACTCCATGGAAAAAACAATTGGCGATATCCTTAAAAAAAGAGTAAAAAAAGACTCCTATTTCAAGGTAAAATCTGGACCGCTAATTAGTGTTAAAATGGACAATCCATCGCAAGAGGTAGACTCCGTGGAGCAAGAAAAAAGAAAATTAACACCAAAACTATTTGCTGCCAACCAACTCGGCACTTTGCAAGGCTTGGCAACCAAAACCCTGTTTGCTGAAAAGGATTGGGTGTTGCCCTTTTTAGCCAGCCCCAATAAATACCGTTTTTCCAATGAGGGGATTGTTTATGATTTGAGTGTGCCCGTATATAAAATTCGGTTTAGTTCCAGAAAGAAAAAAGACTATAGCGGCTACCTTTGGGTGGATGTAGAAGATTTTGGCGTGCATAAAATTGTATACCAAAGCAACAAACACGAGAGTAGGTTAAAACTGTTTGGGCTGTTCCATGAAGAGCGTCTCAACAACAGAACCTATACGTTTGTGAAAAACCATAAAGGCAAATACACCTTGTATCATATTTATGAAGAATACCAGCAACAAAACGGGATAAAACGCCCCTTTAAAATCATTGAAAAAAACAAAGTGGTGAAGGGGAGAAACAGGCAAAATGTTTTGGCTATGGATGTCAATATAGCCGTTAAAGAAATCTATCAAAAACGCATTTATTTTAATGCCTTTACGCCAATTTCTAAGCAAGAATTTGATGCCTTTGTCCTAGAGCATACTATTCTTCCAAAGGAGTTGTACAGCAAAACGGAAGTTAAAAAACACATTCCTGGGCTTCATGTCGAAAAATGATATCAAGCATAGCAATGCATTAAACATTTTATCGTTACGCTAGCCAAACAATAAAGGCAATTTTTGCGTTAAGCAAAATCATTGTTTGATTACTTTTAGGATATGTTCTTTTTTATCTTCCCCGTGCAGCTTTATCAAATACACCCCTTGATGTAAGCTTTCTACTGACAAACTTCGCGTGTCGCTTTGTTCAAATTGCTTCTTTCCGTCTATTGAAAAAACCTCAATACGCCTTAAGGGTGCAACACCGCTAATGTGTATTGTTGCAGAAGTTGGATTCGGATAAACCCGCCATGGCGATGCCTTTTGTTCACTTATACTCAGGGCGGCACAATTCGTAGTGGTGTCTTTTCCGTCGTCGTTTATGGCCCATCCTTTTGAGATAAGTGTATTTTTACCTGCTTCGCCAAGGGCACAATATTTGCTGCCGCCGCCATCAAAGGGAACATTGCTTTGCACACTTTGTTTGCCCCAACTATCTAAAAGCGCATCGTAGTTTGCTGTAGAAAGCGTTACCCCAGAAAACATACCGCTCATATCCGTGACATTACTCACGTTCCAACTGTGAAGCGGTTGGTTAAAGGAAGTGGCACCGTAAAACATACTGTGCATATTCGTGACACTACTCACGTCCCAATTGCTAATATCCT
>CAZSSZ010000179.1:0-2620 GCA_964609755.1 uncultured Flavobacteriaceae bacterium
TGTCCCATGCGCCTTTTGTGGGAAATGGTCCAGGAGCAACAGCGTTGAAGCGCATGCCGTATTTTGCCCACTCCACTGCTAACGATCGTGTCATGGCAAGTACACCCGCCTTAGCACATGCTGAGGGCACTACATAACCCGATCCTGTGTAGGCATAGGTGGTAACCACATTCAGTACATTTGTGTTCTTTTGCTTGGTTTTAATCCAATGTTTTCCAAAAGTGAGTGTGCAGTTTTTGGTGCCTTTGAGTACAATATCCAAAATAGTGTCAAAGGCATTTGAAGACAAGCGTTCTGTTGGTGCAATAAAATTCCCAGCGGCATTATTCACCAAGACATCTGCCTTACCGAAAGCCTCAATAACCTTTTGATGCATGGCTTCAACCTCTTCTATTTGACGAACGTCACAGGAAATGGGTAGACACTTTCCACCAGTTTCTTTGGAAAGTTCTTCGGCAGTAGCTTCTAATTTTTCTATATTTCTAGACGTTATCGCCACCTTAGCACCAAGCTGTAAAAAATAGCGTGTCATGGATTTTCCCAATCCGCTACCTCCACCGGTAACAACAATCGCCTTGCCGCTTAGCGCATCTTCTCTTAACATTTGTTCGGTATGTTTCATCTTTTTTATCTTGGATGTTGGTTAAACATTAACGCAAACTATCGGTATATTCGATGAGGTATATATCCTCGTTTTTACGTTTCATAAAATACTGTTCTCGTGCATAACGTTCCCTTTTTATAGAGTCACTTAACAGCAATAGTGTTCTTTTATCTTTTTCGATGTCGAGTTCTAAAACTGCTTTTTGCCGCTCCAAATCAGATAGTTTACGTTCTAAGTTCAGGTAAATAAGTAGTGAGTTTGTGTCTAAGAAAACCATCCAAATGACAAAGAACACACCAATTAGCGCATAGATATTTGTTGCGAGCTTAAACCAAGGGTTTTCACGAAGTTTTTTCATGCATTAGCTGTTTTTTGATCCATTGATGGAGCGTTGTTTTAGCGGTTTCAATTTTGTCGTTATTATTTACAATTAAATCTGAATGAAGTTTGTGTGGTGCAATAAATTGTTCATGCATGGCGTGCAATCTGGTTTTAAATCGTTCCCTTACCTCGTTTTCAGTCCGTCCACGAAAAGCAACATCACGAGCAATACGCCGTTGCACACGAACGTCTTTAGCTGCCTCAATATACACCTTTAAATCAAATTGCTCAACTAAAGGTTGGTGTGCAAAAATTAAAATTCCTTCAACCAATAGGTGTTTTTTAGGTTTATATAATACAGTTTCGCTTTTGCGCAGGTGAGTTTCAAAGGAATAAACTGGACGCTGGATATCGTTTCTGTTTTGTAGCATGTTAATGTGAGTTGTTAATAACTCAAAATCGAGTGCGTTTGGATGGTCAAAATTTGTTTGAGAACGTTCTTCTAAAGTGCGTTTTGGTTCATGTTTGTAATAATGATCTTGTGAGATAATAAGGGTGTCTTGTGTTCCTAAAATTTCGGCTGCATACTCAACTAGTGTTGATTTGCCCGCACCTGTTCCGCCACAAAATCCGATTATCATTGTTACGTTTTTGTAAAGATAGTAGACTGTAAAGAAAAGTGTTGTAAGTTTTGAAGTAAATACAAATTAAAGATTGTGTATTTTGATAAATATATAATGTATATTTACTCCTCTTGAAGCTAAAAAAGAGCAATAAAAATTCCTTTTAAAATGGTTGAGTTTAAGAATCGAAGCGTATTTTTTCTTTTGGTAATAATAGTATACCCAGTGATGCTTTTTTCACAGCAAAATCCCATAATTATGGAGGCAGTTCAAGATTTTCCTGAATTAGCTTTGAACGGATTTGTGCCAGCTACAAAAAAGAAAGGAAAAAATGTACTTTCTGTAAATGCTGTGCAGTATAAAGGAGTTTTTGCTGCAGCCCGAGGAATTTTTAAAGGAGAATCAGGACGATATCATATTAAAATAAATACGTTAAAGGAGTTTGATGGCGAATCTACCTATCGCATTCGGGTAAATGGAAAATTGATTGGAACTTACCAAAATCCAAGAACGGATGAGTCTGGTGACTTTACACCCTCCGACACTACTTTCTTAAACATTTCGGTAGAAAAAAATGCTAAAATTCGTGTGGAGTTTAATTCCCATACCAACGGATTGGTTCCTGAAAAAGGAGGCACTGCCTATGCTCGTGGGAGGTGGTCTTCACTAATTTTTGAACCCCTGCATTAGCGATTCCGAATTGTCGGAATGCGCTACTGCGTCAATATGCTAGAAAAAAGTCGGGATGACAGGCTTGCCAGCCGTTAGGCAGGATTTGCTAACGCTTGAGGTTGTTTCATCTTGTTTAAGTCTGCGACCCTTCCGAATTGTCGGAATGCGCTACTGCGTCAATATGCTAGAAAAAAGTCGGGATGACAGGCTTGCCAGCCGTTAGGCAGGATTTGCTAACGCTTGAGGTTGTTTCATCTTGTTTAAGTCTGCGACCCTTCCGAATTGTCGGAATGCGCTACTGCGCCAATATGCTAGAAAAAAGTCGGGATGACAGGATTTGAACCTGCGACCCCACGCACCCCATGCGTGTGCGCTACCAGGCTGCGCCACATCCCGTGGT
>CAZSSZ010000180.1:0-2602 GCA_964609755.1 uncultured Flavobacteriaceae bacterium
CGTTGAGTACACTACTTTCACGCGAATATAGATACTCTTTTGTCGTTTTTGAAAACGTATTTCGATTCGGAGGAAGTTTCCCAGCTTGTAGTGGGCGAACCCAAACAACGCGACAATACCCCTTCTGCTATAGAGGCGCAAATTCAACCTTTTTTAACTGAACTAAAACAACATTTTCCCTTGCTTAAAATTGTCAGACAAGACGAACGCTATACCTCAAAAATAGCACAACAGTCGCTCATTATTAGTGGGGCGCCAAAAAAAGTGCGTCAAAAAAAAGAGGTCATTGACAAATTGAGCGCAACGCTTATCTTGCAGGGATATTTAGAACAACAATAGATATGATTCTTCCAATTGTAGCCTATGGCGATCCTGTGCTAAAAAAGAAAGCAGCACTTATTGAAAAAAGCTACCCCAACCTTAAAGATTTGATTGACAATATGTGGGAAACCATGTATGCCGCAAGTGGGGTAGGTTTGGCTGCACCCCAAATAGGAGAATCGATTCGTTTATTTGTGGTTGATGGGAGTCCGTTTTCTCGTGACAATAATTTAGATTCTGTAGAAAAACGTGAACTTAAAGAGTTTAAGAAGGTGTTTATTAATCCTCAAATAATTTCGTTTAGTGGTCCACAAGAAGCGTTTAACGAGGGCTGCCTGAGCATTCCGGACGTAAGAGAAGATGTAATGCGTCAAACAACCATCGAAATTGAATATTACAACGAAAAGTTTAAATATATAACTGAAGAAATTAGTGGTATTGCTGCTCGAATTGTACAACATGAATACGATCATATTGAGGGTATTTTGTTCACCGATAGACTAGGTTCGCTCAAAAAGAAACTATTAAAAACGAAATTGATGCAAATATCTCGGGGAAAAGTTGAACCCGATTACCTTATGCGTTTCCCTAGCAAAAATACCTTGAGCTAATGAATGCCAAACGGACACAACAATTAAAAGCAATAGATCGTTTGCTGACGATTATGGACGAGCTAAGAGAAGGTTGTCCGTGGGATAAAAAGCAAACATTTGAGTCCTTGCGCCATTTGACAATTGAAGAAACCTATGAGCTTAGTGAAGCGCTTCTTGAAAATGATCCAGAAGAAATAAAAAATGAACTCGGTGATGTGCTGCTTCATATTATTTTTTATGCTAAAATTGGTAGCGAAAAAGAGGTATTTGACATTGGTGATATAGCTCACGCGATATCCGAAAAACTTATTCAACGGCATCCCCATGTTTATGGAGATGTAAGGGTTTCAGGCGAAGAGGAGGTTAAAAAAAACTGGGAAAAATTAAAACTTAAGGAAGGAAACCAAAGTGTTCTTTCGGGTGTGCCAAAAAGTTTGCCCAGCTTGGTTATGGCAAGTCGTATGCAAGACAAAGCTTCCGGCATTGGTTTTGATTGGGATAATATTAATGGTGTACGTGAAAAAATCAACGAAGAATTCCAAGAATTGGAATTTGAAATTGAAAAAGGAAACAAAGAGAAAATTACAGCTGAACTTGGCGATGTGTTTTTTTCGCTCGTGAATTATGCACGATTTTTAGGTGTAAACCCCGATGACGCTTTGGCTTCATCCAACAAGCGATTTAGAAGTCGTTTTGAGGCAATGGAAAAGCAAGCATTAGCAAAAAAAATGACCTTAAGCACACTTAGTTCTCAACAATGGGAATCGCTGTGGCAATCGGCAAAAAAGCAAGTGGGTTAATCCTTTTGCAGTTGTTTAACCAAACGTTTCTTTTCTTTTAGCTCAAGCAAACGTTCTTTGTATCCACTAATGTCCTTTTGGACTTTGGTCACAATAGGATTTTTATCTTGATTTTTCCCAAAGAATTGCAAATTGGTTTCCAGCTGGATGATTTCTTGTTTTGTCTCGTCAATTCGACGGTTTAACCCGTGCAACTCTTTGCGAAGGCTGTCTTTGTTGTCTCGGATATTATCAAGCCTATTTTGATAGCTTTTTTGTGTGATTTCTGCTTTAGAAAGCCCTGCGGATGCATAGGCTTTCTCAACCAAAGCATTAAAATCTTGCGTGATTCGAACTTTATTTCGAGGCACAAACCCAATCGTATTCCATTTCTCAACAATGGCATCCAAATCAGCCTCTGATTTTATTTCATTGTTGTTGGTTTTTAACTCCTCAAGTAAAGCCCTTTTCTTTGACAGATTTTCTTTTTCTTGTGCGCTAGCTTTATCTCTATCGGCATTGAGTTGTGAAAAGTAGTCGTCACACACCTCCTTGAATGAATCCCAAAGTCTTTTATGATCTGTCCGACTAACAGGCCCAATGGTTTTCCACTCTTTTTGTAATGCAACAATTTTCGGTCGTGTTTCTTTTGTGTTAGGTTGTGACTTTAATGCTTCTATTTCCGAAATAATGGCTTCTCTTTTTGCTGTATTTTCATCATATTTCAGGCGTAATTTTTTGTAATACTGCTCACGTTTTTTTCTGAATCTTTTTGCCTTTGTTTTGAATTCTGACCACAACTCATCGCGTTTTTTTGTGGGAACTTTGCCTATAGCAACAAACGTTTCACGAAGCCCTTCGTAGGTTTTGGTGAATTGGTGGATATTTGTTTTTGATAAAATTTCTTGT
>CAZSSZ010000181.1:0-2602 GCA_964609755.1 uncultured Flavobacteriaceae bacterium
CTCCAGCGAAATATAGCCTCTAAACATCCCTTTGGTGTTGAACGGCATTACCACATTTCCTTGTGCGTCTAGCCCAATTACTCCCCCCAAACCGCCCTTGGCTTTGAGTGCTGCGATTACATCGCTGGCAGCGTTCTGAATGCTTTGGTTGGCATATTTGATGCGTGCTGCGATATCGTGTGCTACTACATACCGAATAAAATACTCACCATGCCCCGTGGCAGAGATACCACAAACACCGTTTTCGGCATAAGTACCCGCGCCAATAACGGGAACATCGCCGATGCGCCCATAGCGTTTGTTGGTCATGCCACCTGTGGAAGTCCCGGCAGCAAGGTTTCCATTTTGGTCTAAAGCTACTGCCCCAACTGTTCCTAATTTATCTTGTTTTATTTCTTCCATAGAGGCTTTTGCCTTTAAAAGTTTGTCAAAGTTGTTTTGCGTAAAAAAGTAGGAAGAATTAACCTGTTGGAGTCCTTGTTCACGAGCAAACTCCTCGGCACCTGAACCGCTTAAAAACACATGGACGGAATGATCAAGTACGGCACGCGCTACCTGAATTGGATTTTTGATGGTAGCAATTCCCGTAGCAGCCCCTGCGTTACCGGTGGCACCATCCATAATGGCACTGTCCATTTCATTAGTTTCATTGTAGGTAAAAACCGAGCCTTTTCCTGCATTAAATAAAGGGGAGTCTTCAAGGTGCTCAATGGCAATTTGCACGGCATCAAGGCTTGAGCCGCCCTTTTGAATGATTGCCCTCCCTTTGAGTAAAGACGCTTTTAGCGTATTGATGTAGGCTTGCTCCATACTGTCGGGAACATTTCCTTTTGAAATCCAGCCTGCACCTCCATGAATAACTAGTACAGCTTTTGGGGCTTCTTTAGATGTAGAAATACAACTCATAGCAGTAAAACTAAAAAGGATTACTGCAAAATAGCGAAAAAACATATACTTATTTTCCTTCTAAAGTACTAAAATTCAGCGGGCTAACTGCAACGAAAGAAGTATGATATTTACCACCAATCCCAAAATAAAAAGATTAAATACTTTTTTTACATGTACTTGTGCTAAAATAGCTCCTAAGTACATGGTGGTGGCAGCCACACATAGCAGCAATTGTATCATATCCCAAACAGTGGGTATGCCTTGAAGTAAAAAGTACACTGCCATGGAGCCAATGCACGCTTGGATAATAATAGTTAATGGGATAAGTTGGAAGTAGCTTCCTGCAAAATAACGGTAGGCGTTCTGTAGCATAATTGTAAGATTCTAGGTTACTCAAAAGTAGGGATTTTTTTGAAACTCCAAAACTATTTAGGGTAATATTGTGAATAGAAAAAAGGTGGAAAACGATATCAGTTACTCGAGCAGTTTTTCTACTAAAATATCTTCATCCAATGCTTTCCAATGTATTCCCTCACCATCTCCAATAAAACGCCATTGTTCCAGTTCTTTTTTTGTGGCATTTTTGAGTTTGGGGAACCACTCCAAAGGAATAGATAGCTCTCTACCGTCTTCAAAGAAAACAATCATTTTTTCTGTTGAAAACGATACGTCAACAGCCAAACACGATTTATTAGCGGTTAAAGAATTCATCCCATTTTTGTTTTAAAAGAGTGTTGTTTATTTCAACTAATTTACGAATTTCTCTTATTTCTGAACTGTTAAATTTTTTCGAGTACACCAATTCCATTGAGCTAAGATTAAATTTTGCCGTTTTGTTGTCTTTTTCAATGTGAATATGCGGGGGAAAATGATCATTTACATAAAAGAAAAATCGGTAGCCGTTTCTTCTCAAAATAGTGGGCATTTGTTTTTTCTATGGGTTAAGATAAGCGTTCAACTACCACGGTTTTAGTTATCTTGTCGTAAAGGTTTTGATTTTTTTCATCCCATAAAATCCATATGGCAGGGATAAATAACCATGATAATACAGATTTAAGAAATTCGCGTAAAGCTCCTTTTGCCGACGTTTTGTAGTCTTCCCCTGTCTGCACCGAAATTACCTTTAAATTAAAAATGCGATGTCCTAAATTTCCAATAAGGAGCGGATAAAAAATAGCACCCACGACTATTGCCGAAAGCGCAGAATAAACAATTTCAATTAGCTTAAAATCATCTTCCCAAAATTTAAATGGAGGATTCCCAGAGATAACATAAATTAACACTATCAGACAGGAAAAAATAAGTGCTTCTACTAGTGTAGCAAAAAGCCGTTGCGTCTTTGAGGCCAAATTGTAGCCGTGTATTTTCTTTTCACTCATGACATAAGTTTTTAGGGTTAAAAAATGAATTCAAACAAGACAAACTTGCTGCGAAAAACTCCAAAAAAGGCTAAAAGGAAATGTAGGTTTTCTTTAAGAACTGATTTGGTGCAATTCAGCATTGTAAATATAGTAAAGTTCTAAAAATCAAAGAAAATCTCTAAAACCATCAAATTTTGCTATTTTTGTAAAAATTTTGGGATGAGCCAAAAGCTACTACTTAGTGCCGAAGACCTCCGTATCATCCTTTTTCGTTTAGCTTGTCAACTTAAGGAAACTCACGACGACTTTGCCCAAACCCTGTTGATTGGCTTGCAGCCAAGAGGCGTTCGCTT
>CAZSSZ010000182.1:0-2583 GCA_964609755.1 uncultured Flavobacteriaceae bacterium
GAATACGGTCGTCATATTCACAAAATGATTCAGCAAGTAATGGCTGAAGAAGACAGAGCGCAACGTAACAAACAAGCCCAAGCCATAATTGGTATTATGGGAAATCTAAATCCACATTTGCGTGATGTGGCAGATTTTCAGCACAAACTTTGGGATCAGCTCTTTATCATGTCTGATTTTAAACTAGACGTTGATGCACCTTTTCCAAAACCTGATGCTGAGATACTTGCAGCACCTCCTAACAATTTGGATTATCCGCAATCCTATCCCAAATACCGTTTTTACGGAAACAATATCAAGGGAATGATTGACGTAGTGGTCAATTGGGAAGATGGTGAACTCAAAGAAGCCTTGGTCTATGTGATTGCCAATCACATGAAAAAATGTTTTCTTAACTGGAATAAAGATACCGTCGAAGATCAAGTCATTTTCGATCATTTGGCAGAACTTTCTGGAGGTAAGATCATACTTAAACCTGAAGACGAAGTGCTTACTGAGTCAGACAGTTTGATTCGCTTGACCAACAGACGATTTGCAAAAGGAAGCCGCCAAAATAAAAACAAAAAATACCGCCACCAAAAGCGTCGAGTCTAAATGAGTGCATTTAAGATTACAGGTGGGGAATCTCTTTCGGGTGCTATACAACCCCAAGGTGCCAAAAACGAAGCCCTGCAGATTTTATGTGCGGTTTTACTTACTCCCGAACCTGTAACCATCAGGAATATCCCCGATATTATCGATGTAAATAAACTCATTGACATTCTGATTCAACTTGGCGTAAAAGCTGAAAAACACAGCACTGATAGCTATACCTTTCAGGCAGACAATATCAATATTAACTATTTGCAATCAGATGAGTTTAAGATTTCCGGGCGTGGTCTTCGTGGGTCTATAATGATTGTAGGTCCCCTGTTGGCACGCTTTGGCAAAGGCTATATCCCAAAACCCGGAGGTGATAAAATTGGTCGGCGAAGACTAGACACCCACTTTCAGGGGTTTATCAACCTTGGTGCCACATTTAGATACAACAAAGAAGAATATTTTTACGGCGTAGAGGCTGACGAATTGCAGGGTACGTATATGCTTTTGGATGAAGCATCCGTTACTGGAACGGCTAATATTGTCATGGCTGCTGTGCTTGCCAAAGGCACCACCACGATTTACAACGCTGCTTGTGAACCCTATTTGCAACAGTTGTGTAATATGTTGGTGCGCATGGGAGCAAAAATTTCAGGTATTGGCTCAAATTTATTGACCATTGAGGGCGTTGATAGCCTTGGTGGTACCGAGCACCGCATTTTGCCCGACATGATTGAAATTGGTAGTTGGATTGGATTGGCTGCCCTGACGCGTAGTGCACTTACCATCAAAGATGTACAATGGGAGTATTTGGGTCAGATTCCAGATGTGTTTCGCCGATTGGGGATTACCATTGAGCAAAAAGGCGATGATATGTACATTCCTGCGCATACAGATGGTTATGAAATCCAAAGCTACATTGACGGTTCGGTGATGACCATTTCAGATGCCCCATGGCCCGGCTTTACCCCCGATTTATTGAGTATTGTTTTGGTGGTGGCTACACAAGCCAGAGGCAGTGTCCTTATTCATCAAAAAATGTTTGAAAGCAGGTTGTTCTTTGTGGATAAACTCATTGATATGGGCGCTAAAATTATTTTGTGTGATCCACACCGTGCCAATGTTATCGGTCACGATTTCAAATCGACCTTAAAAGCTACCACGATGACGTCGCCAGATATTCGTGCTGGAATCTCTTTATTGATTGCTGCGCTTTCTGCTAAAGGTACCAGTACCATTTATAACATTGAACAAATAGACCGCGGGTATCAAAATATTGATACACGCCTGCGTGCCATTGGTGCTAAGATTGAGCGTATAGACTAGTTCAAACTTATCGTTTGGAAACTTTATTGTTGCTAATGCCTCGTTGTCGGGAGCATTTAAACCGATCGACTTCTTCGGAACGTTTTTTTACGTGTTTTGTTTTTCTGCCCTGAACCCGCTTTCGCCATAACTTAAAGCTACTGGGTTTCATGTTGCTCCGCATGATGGTAATTACTTCCTGTTCTTTAAGCCCAAATTGTAGCTTAATGGCATCAAAAGGGGTGCGGTCTTCCCAGCCCATTTCAACAATGCGGTCAATGTCTCGTGCGGTGAGTTCTTTTTTCATGTGTCCATTATGTTTTCTCTGTTGGGTAGGGTGTGTTTGGCTAAAATACGCCTGCTTTCTTTGCGTACATTAGGGGTGCGCTGCATACTCCAAAGCACTGTTGATGCGTGCTTGTAGGTTTCCTTAATGTCAATGATAGGTTTGGGATATGTTTTTCCAAGCACACAATTGTAGCCTTGCTGTTCAATAGCGGTCATGGTCCACGGTTCTATCACAAATGACGTGGGTAAGTGTGCCAATTCAGGCACCCATTTTCGAATAAATACTCCTTCGGGATCGTGTTCGTGTGCGTTTTTTGTGGGATTGTAAATACGCAACATATTGATTCCTGTTTCGCCGGCTTGCATTTGAAATTGCGGATAGTGAATTCCGGGTTCAAAGTCCAAAAACTG
>CAZSSZ010000183.1:0-2555 GCA_964609755.1 uncultured Flavobacteriaceae bacterium
TCAGATTAGAAAAATATTCAAATTCAAAATAAATGGGTTCTTCAGATTCAAAACCAGTAATGTGATCGCCAATAATCGGGTGAAGCGCATCGAACAACACATCTATTTCGTTTTGCAAAGTAGCTTCATCAGTTCCTTTGGCAGAAAGCCGCAAACGCACACGTCCCAAATTGGGTAAATACGCCAGTTTGATATGTGACGGAAGTGAGGCTTCCCAATCCTCAATTTTTTCTGCAATAATACTTTCGCCCAAGCCGTAGGTCATCATGGTTTTATGCACCAATGCAGGTAGCGAAAAGGTATTTTTTATACGCGGAATAAGGTGTTCGCGTACCAAATGCTTCATCTCAAAGGGGACACCCGGAAGTGACGCAAAAACAGTGTTTTCTTTTTGCATCCACATGCCCATAGCCGTACCATGCGCATTGAAGAGTTGTGTACAGGTTGAGGGTAACATTGCTTGTCCCCTATTCAAATCGTTGACTGGGGCTTTGACATACTTGCGAAACAATTCTTCGATATGCGCCATCACATCGGGATAGAATTGCAATTCGTCTTCAAAATATTCGCAAAGCGTGTGTTTGGTAATATCGTCTTTTGTAGGTCCTAGTCCACCCGTCATTACCACCAAGTCCACTTGATTTTGCGCAGCACTAAACGCATCGAGAATAGCCGTTTTATTGTCCGAAATGGAGCGAATTTGCCGTACCTCAACACCGATTTTATTTAATGCTTTTCCTAAAAAAGCGGAGTTTGTATCAACAACCTGCCCGATTAGGATTTCATCACCAATAGTTATGATGTCTGCTCGCATTTACTTTACGATTAATGAAAAGGCTTTTTGACTATTTAGATAACCTTCCAAACGATCATTCTTTGCCACAGCACCCACGCCGGCGGGCGTCCCCGTAAAGAGAATATCCCCAATTTTAAGCGTAAAATATTGAGATATATGCGCAATAATCTCATCAATACTCCAAAGCATTAGACTGGTATCTGCCGCTTGTACCACCTCTCCGTTTTTGTGAAGGGCAAAGGGAAGTTTCCTTAAATCGCCTAGCGAAGCTTTATCGAACCACTTCCCTATAAAAGCCGAGCCGTCAAAAGCTTTGGCTTTTTCCCACGGCAGTCCTTTAAACTTTAGTTTTTGCTGGACATCACGCGCAGTGAAATCAACACCAAGTCCAATTTCGTTGTAATACTTATGCGCAAATTTGGACTGAATGTGTTTTCCAATACGATTAATTTTCACCAACACCTCCACTTCATAGTGCACTTCATTGGAAAATTCAGGAATAAAAAAGGGAAGATTGGATTGCGCAACGGCAGTATCGGGTTTAATAAAAATCACCGGTTCTTCAGGACGCTCGTTTGCTAATTCGGCAATATGGTCGGCGTAATTTCTGCCAATGCAAATGATTTTCATGAAGTCCCGTTCAAGGTTTCTAATCGAATGGCAGTGAGTACTTTTTTGGTATATAACGGAAAATCGGCATCCAACAGCCAACTAAAATAGCCCGGTTCGCGCTGCAGAACCTCTACTACTTTTCTGCCTTTGTGTTTACCAAAACTAAACGAAGGGTCGCCATCGGCATCCGCCAAAATAAATCCAGCAAAATCAATGCTTTTGCGTCGTGTGGAAAATGCACTAAGCTTCGCTACGTCGTTTTCAAGGTCATCATATTTTTCAATCTGCGCCTTTAGCACTTCATAGGTTGCGGTGGTGTCTGCCGCTGCACTATGTGCATTTTCAAGGTTTTTTCCGCAGTAGAACTTATAGGCAGCACTTAAATTTCGTTTCTCCATTTTATGGAAAATGGTTTGCACATCTACGGTGAGCTGCTTTTTAAAATCCACATCAATGTCGGCACGCAACATTTCTTCGGCAAGTAGCGGAATGTCAAATCTATCCGAATTAAATCCCGCCAAATCCGAGCCTCTAATCATCTCATAAATCTGCTTGCTCAACTGTTTGAACGTGGGTTCGTTTGCCACTTTTTCATCTGTAATACCATGCACGGCAGTGGTTTCAGGCGGAATGGGCATTTCAGGATTTACAAGCCATGTTTTGGCTTCTTTATTTCCGTTAGGCAAAACCTTTAGTATGGATATTTCCACAATGCGGTCTTTTGCCACATTTACGCCTGTGGTTTCCAAATCAAAAAAACAAATTGGACGGGTGAGCGAGAGTTCCATATTAAATCGTTTGTTTATCATCCCAATTTTCGATGCGTTCTTTCAGGCGGAGTAAGAACATCCCCCCCATGGCACCATTGATAACGCGATGGTCGTAGCTGTGTGACACCACCATTTGTTGGCGAACTGCAATCACATCGCCGTGTTCGGTTTCCAAAACGGCAGGCACTTTTCGAATAGCCCCAAGGGCTAGTATGGCTAGCTGTGGTTGGTTGATAATCGGAGTTCCCGTAAGGCTACCAAACATCCCCACGTTCGTAACGGTGTAAGTACCCCCTTGAACATCATCGGGATTCAGGGCGTTGTTTCTGGCATTTGTTGCCAATTCATGCACCTTTTTAGCAAGTCCCACCAGGTTG
>CAZSSZ010000184.1:0-2489 GCA_964609755.1 uncultured Flavobacteriaceae bacterium
AACCGAAGTTGAGTACATAAGCGGCTTCTTTACCTACAAATGCAGCCAATTCGTCTTGTAATTGCTCGTGAAAAGAGGTGTGACCCGACATTAGGCGTGCGCCCATTGGGTAGGCAGAACCGTGATCGGCTGCAGCTTCGGCATCAACCTTACGTACTTCAGGATGATTGGCAAGTCCTAAATAATCGTTTACACTCCACGTAATTACTTCCTTGCCCTGAAATTTCATTCGATTTCCAATGGGTCCTTCAAGTTTAGGGAAAGCAAAGTATCCTTCCGCTACAGAAGCCCACTTTCCAAGAGGACCTTTATTTTGGCGGATTTTAGCAAACAAATCGGTTGTCAATATATTGGTTTTAAAGTTGTTGCAAATATACGGATTCACTTAAAAAGTGTAGAAAAAAAAATTAACGAATGTACTCGATAGGCTTTTCTTTTTCGATGTTTTTTGCATCGAAGAAGCCCTGTTCGCGCATCCATTTATCGGAGTAGATCTTGCTCATATAGCGCGAACCATGGTCACAAAATATAACCACAACCACACTATTTTCATCAAAGAATGTTCCTGCGGCATGAAGCTGACGCACCGCCTGTATTGCTGCACCCGAAGTATACCCTACAAAAAGTCCTTCGGATTTGGCAATCTCACGAGCAGCATGTGCACTCTCTTCATCGGTAACCTTTTCAAAATGGTCAATAACATCAAAATCGGTTGCTGTAGGAATAAGGTTTTTCCCTAGTCCCTCAATACGATATGGGTAGATTTCATTCGCATCGAATTCTTGGGTTTCGTGGTACTTTTTCAATACAGACCCATAGGCATCAACTCCTATAATTTGAATATCTTTATTTTGCTCTTTTAAATAGCGTCCAATACCTGATATTGTACCTCCAGTTCCACTAGCCGCTACCAAGTGTGTGATTTTTCCTTTGGTTTGTTCCCAAATTTCTGGACCTGTACTTAGGTAATGTGCATCGGTGTTCAACTCGTTAAAATACTGGTTGATGTACACAGAGCCTTCAATTTCGTTGTGCAACCGCTTAGCTACCTCATAGTAAGAGCGTGGATCGTCTGCACTAACATGACCTGGACAAACATACACCTTAGCACCCATGGCGCGAAGCATATCAATTTTATCAGGAGAAGATTTTGAGGTAACCGCTAAGATACATTCATATCCCTTGATGATGCTTACCATTGCAAGACTGTAACCCGTGTTTCCAGATGTAGTCTCAATGATGGTGCTTCCTGGTTTTAAGATACCTTTTTTCTCTGCCTGCTCAATAATGTGTAGTGCAATGCGATCTTTATTAGAATGTCCAGGGTTAAAGGCTTCGACTTTTGCAAAATAACTTCCTGCAAAATTTTCTGTAATACGATTCAGCTTTACCAACGGCGTATTGCCTATAAGCTCCAGAGCGCTGTTATATGCTGCTATTTTATTGGTCGTCATATCGTAACACACAGGGTGCGGATAATTTGCTTGCGAATTTACAAAAATTCAATAAACTGCATCTTTTCGTACCTATTTAATTCTTTTCTAGATACAACAAAAACGCATATTCCATGGCAATTTCTTTCAAAGACTCAAAACGCCCAGATGCCCCTCCATGACCAGTTTCCATATTGGTGTGCAGTAGAATTACATTTTCACCCTTATGCATATCTCGTAGTTTTGCAGTCCATTTTGCTGGCTCCCAATACTGCACTTGAGAATCATGTAAACCTGTTGTTATCAATGTATTTGGATAGGACACTTCACGAATATTATCATAGGGCGAATAGGATTTGATGTACTCATAATACACTTTTTCATTAGGATTCCCCCATTCGTCATATTCACCCGTTGTAAGCGGTATACTATCGTCAAGCATGGTTGTAACCACATCTACAAAAGGCACTGCAGCAACGATACCGTGATAAAGTTCTGGAGCCATATTCATAACGGCACCCATGAGCAATCCACCAGCAGAACCGCCCATAGCATACAAATGGTCTGAGGACGTATATCCGTTTTGAATCAAAAATTTAGAGCAACTGATAAAGTCGGTAAACGTATTTTTTTTGGAAAGCAAACGTCCATTTTCATACCAAGATCGACCTAAATATTCTCCACCCCTAACATGCGCAATGGCAAACACAAAACCACGATCGAGCAAACTCAACCGAACAGATGAAAAATAAGGGTCTATCGTGTTGCCATACGAACCATATCCGTACTGTAAAAGCGGTGTGTCTTTTGAAATTTTGGTATCCACATGGCGCACCAACGAAATGGGGATTTTTGTACCATCCTCAGCGGTTGCCCACAAACGTTCGGCGGTGTAATTTTTTTTATCAAAAGTGCCACCCAACACTTCTTGCTCCTTCTTAATTTCTTTAGTTTTGGTTTTTGTGTCGTAATCAATTACACTCGATGGTGTAGTCAACGACGAAAAATTGTAGCGGAAAATATCTGCGTCAAAATCGAGGTTAGTGCTCAACGAAG
>CAZSSZ010000185.1:0-2489 GCA_964609755.1 uncultured Flavobacteriaceae bacterium
AAAAGTTTGCTTTTACTCTGTGAATGCCTTTTGGAAATTTATTGGTATAATTGGCATACTAGTAGCGCTTTTTTACACCTCATGGGGATTGCATTATTTTAAAACCCCTATGCGCGTACAGCGCGAATTACCCGATACGCTATCCGTAGCGCAATTGATCGCAACCACAACCCACTATGCGCAGCAAACCAAAAGCCTCCATGGAAAGTTAAGCCCATCGGCTGCTCAAAAAATAGAAACGAATGTTAGTGCAACTGTACTACTCGACTTGGCTACGCAAACCATGGAAGAAACCCCTTTGCGCCCTGAAAAGCTACACGGCAAAGCCAAGGCTACGCTATTCCCTACCCTGCTTAGCTATATGGGGTTTGGTGGCTATGCAAATCCGTTTACGCACGAGGCACAAGTAAACACCTTACAACCCAAATTGCGCATCCTTACTACGGCCTGTCATGAAATTGCGCACCAGTGGGGCTATGCTGCCGAGGATGAGGCAAATTACATCAGCATTAAAGCCACGACACAAGCGGAAAACACATTGGTTGCCTATGCGGGAAACCTGTTGGCGTTTCAGTATCTCATAAACACGCTATCCCGAAACAATACGGACACAGCAAAAGAAATTGTCGCAACCCTTCCCGAAGGGGTTTTAGAAAACATACGTGAAGCGCGCGCCTTTTGGCTTAGCTATCAAAATCCGTTTGAAGTGGTCTTTGAAAAAAGCTACGACCACTACCTAAAAGCAAACCATCAACAAGCGGGCATTCAAAGCTACTCGTTGGTGGTTGGTTTGTTAGTGGATGATTTTGTTAGTCTAAGATAACCGGTGCTCCTGCTGCTGTTGCCGTAGAGATAGCCGCTTCCGTTTTTTGCGCTAGGGCATCTACTTTATTTTTTATCTGAATCAAAAGGGTTGCTGCCATATCATAACTTTCCATATGCATTTGGGTAGGCCCATAGGTATTGGAATAAAATCCACGGGAAGCTACAGACATGCGCGATGAAAGCGTTGGCGTATCCTTCTCGCCTACTTCTTTTTTGGCAGGGCTACCGTTTAGCTGTTTATCAATATCTTTTTCCTCTTGCTGCAACGCATACAGGGTTTGATGCAACGCCTGTTGCTGCTGTTGTGCAAACGACAATCCCTTAGCCAAGGCGTCGATTTTCTTTGACGCAGTGCTGAATTTTTTTCGCAATTTTTCCGCACGAACGTACAGAGCGTTCAGTTTTTCTCTATAACTGGCGTGCGAAGCTGCCGTTGGGTTTTCCAACACATTTTGACGCAAACGGATCACTTCAAAAGACTGTTTTTGTGAAAGTTGTGTGAGCGTACCCTTATGGGCTTTAAACAACTGCACTTGATAGGTTCCGGGGGCAACGTTGGTGCGTATGCCACGCCCACTATCATTATCGGCATGTATGTCTATGGCTGCTGGCATCAGCTGTTGCAAATCCCAATGCACACGATGAATACCCTGGGTATAGTCGCCTGACACTTCAGCAAGCTTGTTTCCAGCAGCGTCTGAAATACGAAGGATCGCCTTTGGTTGTTGTTCATTCATTTCGGCATCTAAGGCCTCCCAACCCGGGAAAGGAATATCCTGCTTCTCTTTATTGAGTGCCTTTTCCGCTTTTTTGCGTTGTGCTTTTAGGGTTTTGATGTCTTCTGATATGTAATAAGTAAACTGCGCCCCGTATTTCGGGTTTTTAGCCGTAAAGAACGATGCCCCTTGACTGGAAGTACCCCCGCGAATCTCCACATATTGCAATGCCCTTCGAACGGGGAAAAGGGTTGCCCCTTGCGCCAATGTTGCTTCTGTAATTTCACGTAACGGGCTATAATCGTCTAACACATAATAGCTACGCCCAAATGTGGCCGCCACAAGGTCGTTTTCACGTTTTTGAATCGCCAAATCCCGAACCGAAATGGTTGGCATCCCCTGACTGAATTTATGCCATTTTGCGCCTTGGTTTACACTCACATACACCCCGTATTCTGTTCCTAAAAACAAGAGGTTTGGATTGACATGGTCTTGCACCAATCGCCACACCAATGTGCCTTCGGGTAGTCCATTTACTATGGCCTTCCACGATTTTCCTCCGTTGGTGGTTTTATACAAATAAGGGGCATAATCCCCAAATTTATGGTTGTCCAGCGCCACATAGGCTATTTTGGTGTCAAACAAATCGGCTTTGATATCGTTGACAAATGCTGTGGCAGGTACCCCGGGGAGTTTGTCTACCGTTTGGCTTGTCCACGAAGCACCCCCGTCTTTTGTGGTATGAAGCAAACCGTCATCGGAACCGGCGTACAGCATATTTTCATCTTGTGCAGATTCTGCCAAAGAAGTCAACGTATTGTACGTGGACATCGCATAGACATCCCAAGCACCATCCCAGCTTTGCTGACGCCCCATGATGGGTAGCGACAGACGTTCTTCGTTTTTTGTTAAATCGCTAGAAATGGGCTTCCAACTGTCTCCCCTATT
>CAZSSZ010000186.1:0-2489 GCA_964609755.1 uncultured Flavobacteriaceae bacterium
CAAAGGAAATTCCGTTGCGCTAGTAGGCTCTTCGGGAAGTGGAAAAACCACTATTGCTAACCTGTTGGCACGCTTCTACGACCCACAAAAAGGCACCATTACCATAGACGGCATAGCCACAAAAGACATGGAATTAACCGAACTGCGAAAGTTGTTTGGCTACGTAACGCAAGATGCGGTTTTGTTCCACGATTCCGTTAAAAACAACCTGCTCATGGCGCGCCCTGAGGCTACCGATACTGAACTCAACGAGGCACTTGCTATTGCTAATGCGGCAACCTTTGTAAACGAACTTCCAAAAGGAATGGATACCGTTATCGGTGATGCTGGAAACAAACTCTCTGGGGGGCAAAAACAACGCCTTGCCATCGCGCGTGCCGTATTGAAAAATCCTCCGGTAATGATATTGGACGAGGCTACCTCTGCCCTTGACACCGAATCGGAAAAATTGGTACAAGATGCTTTACAAAAAATGATGCGAAACCGAACTTCTCTCATTATCGCACACCGCTTATCTACCATTCAAAGTGCCGATGAAATTGTGGTACTAGACAAAGGAAAGGTTTTGGAACGTGGCAATCACGAATCCCTATTGGCTCAAAATGGGATGTACAAAAAACTCATTGAGCTACAATCATTTAATTAAGAATATGCGGTTACACAAAAACCTTGTTTTGGCAGTACTTAACGGACTGCAACAAATTTTTAACGAAGATAAGTATGCCGATAAAGTGGTCGCCCAAGTACTCAAAAAAGATAAACGTTGGGGCAGTCGCGATCGAGGTTTTGTTGCCGAAACCACCTATGAAATTGTACGTTGGAAACGCCTTTATGCTGAAATAGCAGCTGTTCAAGAGCCATTAACTCGTGATGACTTGTGGCGCATTTTTGCTGTTTGGGCAACTCTGCGTGGATATCCCCTCCCCGACTGGAATGCCTTCGAAGGTACACCCACAAGACGCATAAAAGGCAAATTTGAAACCCTACGAAAAGAACGTAAATACAGAGAGTCTATCCCAGACTGGTTAGATGAATTGGGTGTTAAAGCTCTAGGCGAAAAGAAATGGGAAAAAGAGCTCGGGGCGCTAAACACTATGGCTCCTGTCGTATTGCGTGCAAATACGCTAAAAACCCTTCCCAAATTGCTTCGAAATACACTCCTTGAAGAAAAAATCATCACAAAATTTTTACCCAAATATCCTGATGCGCTTGTGCTTGAAGAACGAAGCAACGTATTTGGCGCCGATGCCTTCACAAAAGGACTCTTTGAAGTGCAAGATGCTGCTTCCCAAAAAGTTGCGCCGTTTACGGATGTTAAACCCGGCATGCGTGTTATTGATGCTTGTGCAGGGGCTGGCGGTAAAACCCTACACTTGGCAGCCCAAATGGAAAACAAAGGACAACTTGTTGCTCTTGACATTCACCAATACAAACTCAACGAACTCAAACGTAGAGCAAAACGTGCCGGGGCACACAACATCGAAACACGCTTGATTGACAGCAGCAAAGTAATAAAGAAACTACACGAATCTGCAGATAGGGTATTACTCGATGCGCCTTGTAGTGGATTGGGCGTTTTGCGCAGAAACCCAGATGCAAAGTGGAAACTAAGTCAAGATTTTATAGATCGGATTACCCAAGAGCAACAACAGATTTTGATTAAATATGCTCATATGGTAAAGCCAGGAGGAAAGCTTATTTATGTTACCTGCTCCATCCTCCCGCAAGAAAATGAAGACCAAATTGCTGCGTTTTTAGCCAGTGAAATTGGGCAATCTTTTACGCTTGAAAAAGAAGAACGCATGTGGCCTGCCCTACATGGATTTGACGGATTCTACATGGCACGCATGCAACGAACTGTCTAGGTTGTTGATAAATTCAAGGGTTTCGTTTACTTTTTACAGATTGAAAAGATCAAAACCAGGTGGAGTATCCGTATTTTTGTGCTTTAATCATAGACTATGATTTGTTTTTTCGGTGATCCCAAACAACACCTTTTTGTTGTTCAAAAAGAGCTTCCCGTTTCTGAGGAAGACCAAATGAAGTTGGAATGGCTTTTTGGGGGCTATCCCCTGCTTAGAAAGTCATTTCTTCAAGAAAATCTTGTGGGACCTCGTATCAGCATGATTACACCATGGAGCACCAATGCGGTAGAAATTTGCCACAACATGGGGCTTACCGATATCATCCGTATTGAACAATTTTGGGCTACTGACAAGATTGAATTTGATGCAATGATTCATCAAAAATTTAAGGAGTTAGACCAGCATATTTTTGACACAAAGCGCACTCCTGAAGCTGTACAGTCAATCAAAGACATTAACGCCTATAACAAACAAGAAGGACTTTCGTTAAGCGACGATGAAGTAGGTTATTTGGAAGATTTAGCAAAACGACTCGGGCGCGAACTCACAGACTCTGAAGTTTTCGGTTTTTCACAAGTAAATTCGGAACACTGCCGTCATAAAATTTTTAATGGAACTTTTATC
>CAZSSZ010000187.1:0-2483 GCA_964609755.1 uncultured Flavobacteriaceae bacterium
TGTTTGCCAATTCTCCTACGCCAAAGGCAAAGGAAATGGTTAAAATTGCCAACCCCAAACTCATAATTGCCGTGAGTAATATCCCTCGAAAAAGCGCATTTTTCGAAAGCAATTGTTGCTGCAATACACGTTTGGGTCCTACCCGATTTTCGTTATCCGTTCCTTTGATACCATCGCCATAATCGTTAACAAAATTGGAAAGGATTTGAAAGGCAATAGCCGTGAGTAGGGTGCTTCCAAAAAGTCTCCACGAAAAGTTGTGGTGTTGCACCGCAAGGGCGTTTCCGGCTACAATCCCAGCAACCGAAAGCGGTAGCGTGCGCAACCGCGCCGCCGAAACCCAAATGCGAAACAACGAGGGTTTGTTCACTATGGAAATTTAGGATATTGCTTAAAGTTGGGTGCGCGTTTTTCCAAAAAGGCGTTTTTGCCTTCTTGCGCCTCGTCCATAAGATAATACATCAATGTAGCATCGCCAGCGAGCTGCATCAATCCGTGCTGACCGTCCAGTTCTGCATTCATACAACGCTTGATCATACGCAACGCCAAAGGACTTCGCTGTTGCATGATCTTACACCATTCCACCACAGTATCTTCCAAGTCTTTTAGTGGCACCACCTTGTTTATCAATCCCATTTCTAGGGCTTCTTGCGCCGAATATTGCTGACACAAAAACCAAATCTCACGGGCTTTTTTCTGTCCCACGTGGCGTGCCAAATACGACGAACCAAAACCACCATCAAAGCTGCCCACTTTAGGTCCCGTTTGTCCGAAAATAGCATTCTCGCTGGCAATAGAAAGGTCGCATACCACGTGCAAAACGTGTCCGCCACCAATGGCATAGCCGTTTACCATGGCAACTACCGGTTTTGGAATTTCACGAATTTTTTTGTGCAAATCCAATACGTTTAGGCGAGGTACGCCGTCTTCCCCAACATAGCCACCAACGCCTTTTACGTTTTGATCGCCACCGCTGCAAAAAGCCTTTTCGCCTGCCCCGGTAAATACCACCACGTCAATGTCATCGCGTTCTCGACAAACGTCCATGGCTTCCAACATTTGGTTGTTTGTTTCTGGACGGAAAGCGTTGTAAACACGTTCACGATCAATGGTAATTTTGGCAATGCCTTCGAAAAATTCAAAGCGGATATCGCTGTACTCTTTAATGGTTTCCCAAGTTCTCATAGATGTCAATTTAATTTTTTGTTTCGGCCATAGCCTTAAAATAGTTTAACAATGTGGTATCGTTCTGTTTTCTGGGGGTGCTAATTTCTAATATTTTCGCGGTTTTTGAAGCCTTATAAAAGGAGCGCAATGCCCGTTTTAATTCCCAATCAGATCTTACGCGCTTGTATCGCAATCCAAAATGTTTTGCCAATTGTCGTGCATGTCGCCCGTGAATGGTTTCAAAATAGGTGTCGTATTTGGGCGTGTCTTTGTCGCCTGGCAAAATCCTGAAAATCCCACCCCCTTGGTTATTAATCAGAATGATGCGCAAGTTTTTAGGAATATAATTGTTCCACAAGCCGTTGATGTCGTAAAAGAAACTTAAATCACCCGTAATCAACACCGTTTGTTTGGGGTTAATTTGTGCGGCACCCATCGCTGTTGCGGTACTCCCGTCTATGCCAGCTGTGCCACGGTTACAAAAGACCTCTGTGCCCAGTGGTAAATCAAAAAGTTGTATGTATCGAATGGGAGAACTGTTTGCAATGTGCAGCTGTAAATTATCGGGTAGAGATTGCGAAATGCGTTCAAAAACCTTTATATCCGAAAATGGAACTTTTGACAAATACCTTTTTCCCCTATGAAGATACTGATGGTGTTTTGCTACAATTTTGGGTTGATAATCACTATCAATGGGTTTACTTGCGCTGAGGGTTTCAAGTGCTTTTTCAGCAGGCGTATTGATATGCTTTGTGAGATAATAAAAGGTGTCGTTTGCCTTGGTTGTGTCGATATGGAAGTGGTGCGCTGCACGGTGTTTGCGTAAAAAGAATTTAATCTTTTTAGAGACTATCATCCCCCCAATGGTAAGCAACAAATCAGGCTGAAGGTCTTGAGCTGCACCGTCCTGTTCATGTTCCATGGGTGCCATCAAACAATCAATAGACGCTATCGCTTTGGGGTGTGAGAAGTTTGATGTTTTTTCGGAAAAGATAATCACGCTAGGATCATCAAGTAGGTTGCCCAGTGCGTTGCTCAATTCTGGATTGGGTTTTGAAACCCCAATCAAAATCATTTTTCGTTTGGCTTTTTCCCAAAGTGATTGGATTTCTTTAAAGTCAGTATCGTGTTTGGGTGCGATAGCTTCAAGAGCTTCTGGGAAATCAATGGGTGTTTCGGTCATCCCGTAGAGGGGTTCCTCCATGGGTACATTGATATGGACCGGTCCTTTTGTGGCGCACACTAACGCCAACACCCGCTGCAATTCGGCAATGTTATGTTTTTGATGTTTTTGCTGTAGCGCATCAACCTCTTTT
>CAZSSZ010000188.1:0-2442 GCA_964609755.1 uncultured Flavobacteriaceae bacterium
GATTTGTCTCGTTTGCTTTCATCAATTCCTGAAAAAAAACTTGTCAGTTTGATGCATATCAATAATGAAGTGGGTACAAAAATTGACCTTGAAACTGTAGGAAATTTATGTCAAGCGTATAATGCCCTTTTTCATTCAGATACAGTGCAATCTATTGGGCATTACGACATGAATTTGGGACTACTGCCTATTGATTTTGCTGTGGCTGCGGCGCATAAATTTCATGGTCCTAAAGGGATTGGTTTTTTGTATGCGCGTAAAAAAACCGGTTTGGGCGCACTGTTAATGGGTGGTGCACAAGAGCGTGGTATGCGTGCGGGAACGGAGTCAGTGCATAATATTGTGGGTATGGAAACAGCACTTAGAATGTGTTATCAATCAATGAGCAGCGATACCAAAAAGCTACAAGAATTAAAATTATATTGTATCAAAGCACTTCAAGATGCTTTGCCCGGAACACAGTTTAACGGCTCTTGTGTTGATATGCAAAACAGCACGCATACTATTGTCAATACACGCTTACCCCTAGACGAAAAAAAGGCGCAACTATTGGCGTTCCATTTGGATTTACAAGGAATTTGTTGCTCCAAAGGAAGTGCTTGTCAGTCAGGAAGTGACGCGGGTTCTCATGTGCTAAAAGCCTTGTTAACTCCGGAAGAAAATCAATCTCCATCGCTTCGTTTTTCTTTTGCTGTGCAAAACACCAAAGCTGAAATTGACAGATTAGTACAAGTTTTGGCAGACTATGCGAGCAGCTAAAACCGTGCACTTAATTTTACGTTAAACACTCTTGGGGTCATATAATTGGGGATGCCGTATTGGCGTTGTGTATACACATCACGCACCCAAGTGTTGGTAATGGCATTTTGTATATCGAAGAGGTTGAAAATTTCAAATCCCACTTGCAATTCATCAAAGGCTTTAAAGGAGTTTTTAAATCGTGTATCATCTTTAATCACATACAAAAAACCTACATCAGCACGTTTGTAATCACGTAATCGAAGTTGATAGTCGTATGCATCTGCATAGCTAGGCGAACCGCCGGGCACTCCGGTATTGTAGACTAAATTTAAATTCATTTTTAAAAAGGGCATGCTGGGGACATAATCCTGAAACAGCATGGCAAATTTTAGACGTTGATCTGTAGGTCTGGCAATAGCTCCACGGTTATTTTGATTTTCGGTCGCCTTTAAAAGCCCTAGACTTATCCACGATTCTGTGCCAGGCACAAATTCTCCGTTGAGGCGTAAATCCAATCCGTATACCTGAGCCTTAGTGTCGTTGTTGGCAACATAGCGAATACGCACATTTTCTAGGGTATAGGCATTCACATCCCATAACGACTTATAATACGCCGCTGCACGAAAGACGAAGGGTCTGCTCCACAGGTTAAATTTTCTGTCATGGCTTCCAACAAAATGAATGGATTGTTGAGGGGTTACTTCTGGATTTAGTCGTCCATCAAAGCCACGTAGTTCTTTGTAGAAGGGCGCTTGAGCATAGTGTCCTATCGAAATTCGAGAAACCACATCGGGGTTTTGGATGGGCTGAAGACTTAGTTGTAAACGTGGACTAATAAAAGAACTTCCCGAGCCATTAAAATTGGTCAAATTCCAGTGATGCATACGCACTCCTGCAGAAAGCCACGCTACATATTTATTGGTCAAAAAGCGATTGTTGAATTGTAAATAACCTGAAATCCGATTTAGGGTTGTTTGTTGTGTTGCTCGAATGTTGTTGAACAAGACCAAAGGTCCCTCATAAGGTTTATAGGGTTGATTGTTTTTTGCTGCAATAGATGGCGGTCGAATGGAGAAGCCAGCAGAATCTATTTTTTCCCATTCCACAAAACGATCACGGATGTCTTCAGACTTAAGCTGAATTCCCCAGCGCCACTCGTGTTTTTCTCCTTGATGTTTTCCTTTGATGTCTACCGAGGCAATGAGCGCATCAAAATCGTTTCTACCGTGGGTGTGTTGGCTTCCTATCCCTTCAGCAAAGGATACATTACCTAAATCTTCACTGCCAATATCGGTGTTAGGCGTGCCCAATAAATATTGTGCAAGGATATCAAAATACTCCTGTTCTTTGGTGTGATACAAAGAGGTGATAAGATTATATTGACTCTTTTCTGTGGGCTGATAGGTTGTTTTTAGGGCGCCCAAATAGGTTTGATAGACATCCTTTTCTTGACCGCTGTAATACACCAAAAGGGCACGTGGCTCTGCCAATGTGCCAAAATTTGTTTGTCGGGTTTGTGGCGAATAGTCGTATTCGTTTCTTGAAATAGACCCTAAAAACTGAAATTTCCAGGCTTCCTTTTTTTGGTAGGTGAGAAAAGTTTGTATGTCGGCAAAAGCGGGCTGGTACTGCGCACTTGTTTCCTTTTGATTTACCAAAAGTTGTTTGTCACGATAGCGTGCTCCAATACTAGCAGACCAC
>CAZSSZ010000189.1:0-2427 GCA_964609755.1 uncultured Flavobacteriaceae bacterium
AAAGCTTAGTGACGTTCCCCTTGCGAAGATAAACCCTCACGGCGGTGCCATTTCACGAGGGCATCCCATTGGAGCTTCTGGCGCGGTGTTAGCAACCCATTTGTTTCATTCCTTAGAAAATAAATCCTTAGGCATGGCAGCCATTGCCGGAGCAGGTGGATTGGCAAGTGTGTTGTTGTTACGAGCAAAATAATTGCACCCACTCTGCGACAGCAATGTCGTAAAAGCCTCATTGTGTAGTATAACCTTTTGGAAGAAGTAGTTGCCTATCAAGAATGGTTAGCCCTTGGCGCGCGCTTACCTTGTTAGCAGACAGGTCTATGACGCGTGACTAACCTTGTTAAAATAGGTGCGCAGGCGCACCAGAGGGGAAATTCAGCCGCAATGAGCTATACACCGTGTTGTGTGCCGTATTTTTCATTCAGTTCGAGTTTTTTAATCCGTGACCTTATCGATCCGTTATTCCGTCCGAAAAGTTCGGACAGTTCGGGTAGACTCTTTCCTTCGCAATAGAGCAATTCAAGTCGGCTATCGTCTTCCGCAGTCCAAGGTTGGTACGCGTTTCGGTGCGTTTTGCTTTTTTCATTCACAGAGTAGCTTTTTTCTTCATTCCTCATTTTCTCCGCTACTTCGGTTATTTTTTCAGCGAGTTTGTCAATCCCTTTGTCAAACACAATTATTTGGTGTCGTTCAAATTCCGATTCTCCTGTTCGTTTGCTTTCAGAGATTTTTAAATATCGGTTGCCATCTTTGGTGGTTTTCACGTCAAAAAAATAAGTCCGATTTCCTGCTTGAAATTTTGTTGAGAATATATTTTCGTTTTTCATTTGCGGTTGGTTTATATAGTACACAACGGTTTGCATATGGCGCCCCTAGCGCGCGCCTGCCTTGTTAGCAGACAGGTCTGTGACACGTGACTAACCTTGTTTAAAATAGGTGCGTAAAACCTGCGACAGCTAGACAGACACGTACCAGAGGGTTTACTATCCAATACCCTAAAGCTGTAAAAAAGAAATAATATGAAATTTGGTTAAGTTTTGTTCTACAATTTCGGGCTTGTTTACCGCTAAGTTAACAAAAAAATAAAAACGTTACCAAACAATCGGTTGCTTCCCCAGTTTTTCCAAATAGGCATTGGCTTGGCTAAAATGCTTATTCCCAAACCACAACCCACGGTTTGCACTCAAGGGCGAGGGATGTCCAGCTTCCAACACCAAATGTTTGGAACGGTCAATGTGTTTGCCCTTTTTCTTTGCATAATTTCCCCACAACATAAACACCACTCCGGAGGTTTTTTCAGAAAGCGCAGCAATAATGGCATCGGTAAAGATTTCCCACCCTTGGTTTTGATGGCTCCCTGCCAGCCCTGCGCGAACGCTAAGCGTAGCGTTGAGTAACAATACCCCTTGCGCTGCCCATGAAGTGAGCGTGCCACTTTGCGGATAGGGGTTACCCACATCGGTTTCCAGTTCTTTAAAGATATTGATAAGCGACGGCGGATGCGCAACCCCTTCGGGAACAGAAAAACAAAGTCCATGTGCCTGCCCAGGTCCGTGGTAGGGATCTTGCCCCAAAATCACCACTCGGACGCTGTCAAACGGACATAAATCTAGGGCGTTAAACAGCGCTTTTTGCGGCGGATAACACCTAAACTGCTGATATTCTTGACGTACAAATGCTACTAAATCTATAAAGTAGGGTTTTGAAAACTCTTGCCCAATGTGCTCCTGCCACGATTTTTCCAGTCTTACCTCCATGAAAAAAGCTATTTTTGCCAGACCTCAAGGTAGCAAAAATTGAGATGAAAAAAATTGCACAGAAAACCCTCGATGATTTAGAGTTTGGCAAGGTCTTGGAACAAGCCGCTATGCGCTGTGCTACAGAATCGGGAAAAGCGCAAATGCGTACTACCGAACCCTTTACAAGCCTTCGTGCGGTGCAAGGCGCACTAAACCGCACTAACGAATACCTCATTTCTTTTTCCGAAGAAAAACAATTTCCCAATCACGGTTTTGAAGACGTGAGTCAAGAAATCTCTTTGTTGTCGGTTGAAAACAGTAAAATTGAGATTGAGGGCTTTCGCAAACTGTTGCTACTTGCCGATACAGCAAACAAACTTCTTGTATTCCTTAAAAAAAACAAAGAGCGCTACCCCAGTTTGTATGAGGCTGCTGGCGGGCAAATGCCCATAAAAGAAATCCCTGCCGAAATCACACGCATCATTGACAAATTTGGAGAGGTAAAAGACCGTGCATCGGATAAACTGTTTTCCATTAGACGGCAAATGAATGGGGTGCGGTCCAAAATCAGTCAGAGTTTTGGGGCGGCTCTGAGCACCTATCATGGATCTGGTTTTTTGGATGAAATCCGCGAAACGGTAATGAGCAACCGCAGGGTATTGGCGGTAAAAGCCATGTATAGACGAAA
>CAZSSZ010000190.1:0-2382 GCA_964609755.1 uncultured Flavobacteriaceae bacterium
CATTTTCAAAAATTACATTGTTGGTATTTTCAATTTGAGGCGTGAAAAACGCCTTTTTTAGGTATGCCCCCAAGTATGCCCAAGTATGCCCCCAAGCATTTTATATATTAATAAAGGTTAATAGATAAAATGCTTGGGGGCATACTTTCCATACTTTTTTACCTTAACCTTTAGTAGAAAACAGAATATACACAACCAATAGTAAAGAAATACAACCAGTAGGTTGTGTAAATATTTTTTGCCACGAAAGTTATAGAATTGGGTCTAAGTATGCCCCCACGTTTTTTATTTTTGACCTCCCACCCACAGACGGCAAAACCACCGCGCGAAACTTCTTGACAATGAAGCTTTGAATGTTTACTTTCAGTTGTGTAAACCGATAACTGAAAGGATTAACATAATGGGTGGTCTAATAATTGCGATGGGATTGGCGATGATCTACATGGCGCCGACGTATCTTGCCTACAAACATAACGTGAGGGGAAAGGGTTGGCTCTGCTTCGCGAACATCTGTTTAGGATGGACGGTCATAGGGTGGCTTTTATGCTTGTTCATGGCAATGGCAGGGAGGTCGGCCTAATGCTTTTTGATTTGTATGTCTGGTGGCGCTCTATGCTTTGGGATGAAGATATTGACGATCCTATCATGAGATATGTGGTTACTGTTTCTGCAACACACTACGGTGCTTTATTCGCCATGGCTCCTGTAATCCTTATTCGTGGGATTTGGCGTTGGATTTCTTTTTTAAGCGAAAATTGTTTTTAAACAAAGTTGAC
Source organism: uncultured Flavobacteriaceae bacterium (assembly GCA_964609755.1). GTDB lineage: Bacteria > Bacteroidota > Bacteroidia > Flavobacteriales > Flavobacteriaceae > UBA7446. Next base: position 777 of record CAZSSZ010000190.1, read on the forward strand.
ACCAATTTCATTCGATGGTGTAACATAGTGAAGAGGGGCGATGTGATTCCTTTTGGTATTGTTATCGGTTAATAACGTCGTAGGGCCGATGCTGAGGGTCTCATTCATAAGTCACGTGAAGCATCGTTTTGCGCATCCCCCTCTTCATTTTTTCAGTTCATTTCGATTTAAGGTTAATTTCCAAGTCAGGTTGATTTGGGTTTAAGGTTAATTTCGATGTCAGGTTGTTTCTGCGGCGACGTTTATTTCTTTGTTTCTAAATTGGAATATGGCAATTGCAGGATCAGGGCGATCACCGCTTATTTACTTGACGTTAAGCCTTGAATGTCTATTATTAGTTGTGTCGCAGCGATGTGACTAAAACCGATAACAAAGGACAAAACAAAATGAGTAAATACATATATTCAGATAAATTTACCGACTTCGAAAAGAAACAGTTGGAATATATCAACCATAATCTTAATAAAAGCGAGCTCTTCATAGCAAGTGTTGTGAAAGTAGCAAAATCAGGCATGAGTCGCACAATTAAACTTGCCATTGTAATGGATGGGGTTTTTATGAATGTAACCTATCTAATGGCTAAAGTTTTAGATAAAAAACTTGATAAAGACGGCGCTTTTCGCGTTAAAGGTTGCGGAATGGATATGATTTTTGCCGCTTTAAGCGATATAGCTGCCCGTTTATGTGACAACGAACACCCCTACAAATGGAAAGCTGTTCAAAATTATAGGTATTTCTAATGAGTAAATTAGACTACGCAGCGCATTTATTTTGCGCTGCGATTTTCACCATAATCATAATTTTAACGCAATAGAGGAAAACAAAATGAAAATCACACAAAAACACATTTCGGGATATAACAAAATTCGTGTAGCACAAAGTCGTGACGTTTTTGGAGGCCTTACCTGCAATGAGGCTTACAACATAAAAACTTTCGGAATTGATTCGGAAACACAAGCTTATATCACCAAAATATTAAACGATAGATTCGGAATGAGGTTTAACCACCCTAACCCCATTAAGCTTTCTCATGTTAAGGAGCTATAAAATGAATAAACTAAACACTGTAAACAATAAAGATAATTGGCCGCGTTGGTTGCCTAAAGGCTGTTTTTCCAGTTGGCAACTAACCGATGGTGAATATGCTTATATTTTACCAGTTTTCAACACGAATAAGACGCACACGGTAGATCACTGCACTTTGCTTAGATCAAAGAAAAGACTATCAGGTTTAGAATCAAGTCTTAGGACTTTCAAAAAGAAAAGATTTGCTTTCTTTTACGATTAACTCACCACAGAGCGCCGCTATGGGCGGCGTTCGATGGTGCTTTAAGTACCGATTTAACCGATAACAGAAAGGCAAGTTATGCCCCTAAAAAATTACGCAAGAATCGAGATACCTTTTCACGGTTTTTACAATACTTTACTAAGCGAGGGTTTTGATATGCAAATGGAATATGAAACCGAATGTTTATGGCAAGATTATGGTTTAGAGGCTGAAGATTTGCCTGATTTTTATGACGCTAAATACAATCATGATTATCAAGGGTTTTTCCGACGTGCCGCTCGTGACTTTGCAAGACAATTTTTTGAAAATTTAGGCGAT
>CAZSSZ010000191.1:0-2381 GCA_964609755.1 uncultured Flavobacteriaceae bacterium
TGCCAATTATACCAATAAATTTCCAAAAATGTTGTTTAAACGAAAAACGTAAAAGCCCTCGAATGAGCAAGGCAATGCCTAGTATATAGCCTACATCACCAACAGAAAACGGTATCCATGACCATAAACGTTGATTGAGCGTTGAAATATAGGGGTAGAGTCCCTCAGCGTAATACTGTTCCACCCAAAGGGGGTGATTCTTTAAGAATTCTAATCCAACAAAAAATACGGCTAAGGCTACTAAAATACGGATCCGTATCCGCCGATTCATTCCCCGCGTACTTCCACAATTTCCACCTCAAAAACAAGCGTAGTATTGGGTGGAATTACGGCGTTTCCTTCGCCATAGGCGATATCTGACGGCAAATAAAGCGTAGCTTTTTCACCTTCTTTAAGAAGGGATAAACCCTCTTTAAAGCCTTCAATAAGAGCCACTTCGGGATCAACGCGTGCCTCAATAGGGCTGTATCCACCACTGTTATCTCTTCGAGAATCGTACTGATCGTATGCTTTGGCTATAGCTCCTATGGAAGTATCCAAAAGCCTACCATCTTCAAAGTATACTGCATAATGTGTAAAAGCAGTAACACCGGGCACAACGGCTGCACCATCGGTTTTGTTGGTAATCACATAAGACAATCCACTTTTTGTAGTTGTAGCTTCTTCTTTAAGTTGCGCTAATGCCGCAGCTTTATCAGTTTTTACTTTTTCGAGTTTCGCAATGCGTGCCGCTTTGCGTTCTTCAATCCCATCAAAATAAGCGTCAAAAACTTTATCGGCTTTAAATTTTTTGGCATCGCTGCCTTTGCGGATAATATCAACCGCAAGAATGGTGTCGTTTTGTTGAATGGAATCCACAACATTTTGTCCAGTTACCACACGTCCAAACACGCTGTGTTTCCCGTCTAGCCAAGGGGTTTCTTTGTGGGTGATAAAAAACTGGCTTCCGTTGGTATTCGGCCCTGCGTTTGCCATAGAGAGTACCCCCGAACCGTCGTGTTTGAGTTCTTCAACAAATTCATCCTCAAATTTGTATCCAGGACCCCCTTGACCTGTCCCCGTAGGATCCCCCCCTTGAATCATAAAATCAGGAATCACACGGTGAAAAATGATACCGTTGTAATAAGGTTTACCCCTGTAGATACTGTCTACTTGATTGTTGGTGCCCTCGGCTAAGGATACAAAATTTGCTACCGTGTTTGGGGTTTTGTCATAAGTGAGCGCAATAAGGATATTGCCTTTGTTGGTCTTGATATCGGCGTATAGCCCTTTGTCTAATCCACTTTTTGAGGTAGAACAACCAAAAGCCAAAAGCAGGCTGGTTGCAAGAAGTATGGTATGTTTCATCATAACGTTGTTTGAGGGCCGAAAAATACAAAAAATTAAGTCGCGAGACTAGTTTGCAAAAAAGCTTCTAACGGAATCAACAAAATAACGTTCTGTTTCTGCTAAATCACGTTTTGAGATACCCCCTGAGGCATTGATATGTCCGCCGCCTTCAAAATAGGTTTTGGCAAACGTATTAACGTGCAAATCCCCTTTACTTCGAAACGAAAGTTTCACGACTCCTTCGTTTCGGTACTCTATCATAAGCACTGCCATACGAATTCCGGATACGGACAAACCGTAGTTCACAAAACCTTCGGCATCTCCTTTTTGAAAATGGCATTGTCGTAATTCGTCTTGACTTAGCGTAATGTACGCCGTGTTAACATCCTCCAAAAACACCATATTTTGTAGGGCAATTCCTAATAATTTTAATCGGTCGGGACGGGCGGTGTCTTTAATTTGCTCGTGAATATAGCTGTGGTTTGCACCTCTGTATATAAGTTCCGCCACCGCTTTGTGTGTATCGGCCGTTACGCTGGGAAAACGAAAAGATCCCGTGTCGGTTAAAATCCCCGTATACAAGCAACTGGCAATGTCTTTTGTGATGCGTTCCTTGTGGCCTAACCCTACAATAATGTTGTATAAAAGTTCGCAAGTGGACCCGATAGACGGCTCTGAAAACATCAGGTCGGCATAGTCATCGGGTTCTTGGTGATGGTCAATCATCACAATTTTTGCCTTGCTTTTTTCAACGCATTCTCCCAATGCATCAATGCGTTTGAGTGTATTAAAATCTAAGGTGAATACCACATCTGCTTCGGCAACAAGCGCAATGGCTTTTTCGGGAGTGTTTTCATAATTCACCACAGTACTGTGACCAGGTAGCCAATGCAAGAAAGTTGGGTAGTCGTTTGGGGAAATTACCGTTGCGGTGTGCCCCAATTGTTGTAAAATTCCTTGCCACGCCAAACTGCTGCCCATGGCATCGCCATCGGGGTTTTTGTGGGGTATGATGACCATTTTTGCAGGGGTTTTAAGCCACGCTGCCAAGT
>CAZSSZ010000192.1:0-2381 GCA_964609755.1 uncultured Flavobacteriaceae bacterium
AACCAACACCAATCGGTAGGCGTTTGTGCAATGGCATCCAAAAGCACGGATTCATCTTCAGGCCACGTACTGCCAGCAATGATGCAGTTGCGCCCATTACAAAAGGTTTCCATAAAGGCTAGTGGAGCTTTGGGTGTGCCCACTCGGTCAAAACGCGTGTCACCAGAAACACTTGCTTGCTTGATGCCTATTTTTCGCAACAATGTTAACGACGCCTCGTTTTGCACAAACAGATGTGTAAAGCCGCGTAAAAGTTTTTGGTAGCGTTTTCCCCAAGGTTTAAAAAATATCTGGTGTTTGCGAAAGAGTCCTGCCACCAAAAAAAGCGGAATGTTTTGATGCTGTACCTCGCGAATCAAATTGGGCCAAAATTCATACTTAACCAACAAGACCATTGACGGGCGAACCGCAGCAACAAAACGCTTTACGTCCGAGGAGGTGTCCCACGGCAGATAGGTAACTAAATCAGCAATACCATGGTTTTTGCGCACTTCATAGCCCGATGGCGAGAAAAACGTAACCACATAGAAATAGTCGGGGTGTGCGGATTTTAATCCTTGCAACACGGGTAGCCCTTGTTCGTATTCGCCCAAAGAGGCGCAGTGCATCCATACCACTTTAGCAGCTTCGGGAATTGCCCCCAATTGCTTCCAGATTTCTTTTCGCCCACGAACAAAGGCGTTGCCTTTTTTGGAACGCGCCCATAGGGGTGCCAAAACTTTGGCTACCGAAACAAAAAGCGAATAGGGTCTTAGCATGCGTCAAAGATACTTAATTCGAAAAGAGGTGATTGTTTTTTGTAATTTTGCTCTACCAAAAAATTGCGATGCGAAAAATCCAAATGGTCGATTTACAGACCCAGTATGCGTTCATCAAGCCACAAGTCGATGCTGGCATCCAAGAAGTGCTTTCCTCGGCGCAGTTTATCAACGGTCCTGCCGTCAAAACTTTTCAAACCAACCTTGAGGAATACCTTGGCGTGAAACACGTCATTCCATGTGCCAACGGCACCGATGCGCTGCAAATTGCCATGATGGGATTGGGGCTAAAACCCGGCGATGAGGTCATTACCGCCGATTTCACTTTTGCTGCTACCGTGGAGGTTATCGCACTGTTGGGGCTTACGCCCGTTTTGGTAGATGTATTGCCCGATACCTTTAACATTGACCCCAAAGCGGTGGAAAACGCCATTACACCCAATACCAAAGCCATTGTTCCGGTACATCTTTTTGGACAAGCTGCCGATATGGATGCCCTTATGGAAATCGCACAAAAGCACAATTTATATGTGATAGAAGACAATGCCCAAGGCATTGGTGCAAATTTCACAGCCAAAGATGGTACCAAAACCAAAATTGGTGGCATTGGTCATGTAGGCTCAACCTCTTTTTTTCCTTCTAAAAATTTGGGTTGCTATGGCGACGGTGGTGCTATTTTCACTAATGATGATGACTTGGCTCATACCATTCGTGGGGTGGTAAATCACGGCATGTACAAACGCTATCATCACGATGTGGTGGGGGTAAATTCGAGATTGGATACCCTGCAAGCCGTAGTGCTAAATGAAAAACTAAAACTCCTTGATTTTTACAACGAACGCCGAAAGTGGGCGGCTATTCGCTATACACAACTTTTAGAAAATCATCCAAAAATCTTAACCCCAGTAACCTCTGGAGATTGCGATTCGCATGTGTATCATCAATACACCTTGCGTCTAATAGATACAGACCGCGATGCGGTAGTAGCACATTTTCAAGAACAGGGTATTCCGTGTGGAGTGTATTACCCCATTCCGTTACACTTGCAAAAAGCCTACGCGGATAGTCGGTATAACGAAGCGGATTTTACGGTAACCAATCAGTTGGTAAAAGAAGTGATTTCGTTGCCTATGCACAGCGAACTCGATGAAGAGCAAATTCAGCACATCTGCAAAACGCTTTTGGCGTTTTTGGGTTAGTCCATTTGCGCGGACTGTACTTCAGCCTCTTGATCTATTTTTTTAACCAATCCTTGTAGCACCTTTCCCGGACCGTATTCGGTGAAAAGGGTTGCCCCGTCTTTACGCATTTGCTGAATGGTTTGTGTCCATTTAACTGGTCCGGTAAGTTGAGCAATCAAATTTTCTTTGATAATAGCAATATCTTGCGTGGGCAAAGCCGTTACGTTTTGATAAATAGGACAACTCGGTGTGTGAATAGTAGTGTCTAGAATAGCCTTCGCCAATTCTTCGCGTGCGGGTTCCATTAAGGGAGAGTGAAACGCACCGCCAACGGGTAAAAGAAGGGCACGTTTGGCACCTTTTTCTTTAAGGATTTCACAGGCATTTTCCACTGCACTATAGGCTCCCGAAATAACCAATTGCCCCGGACAGTTGTAATTTG
>CAZSSZ010000193.1:0-2349 GCA_964609755.1 uncultured Flavobacteriaceae bacterium
AAAGTCTTAATAAATAAACTTTTTTATGCTCAATATGAGTTTCAAAAACTAAAATCTTCTTGAAAGTTCGAAGATTCGAATAGTTGGGTCACGAATAAATAGTTCAATAAGAAAAAACGCCAAGCTTGCTTGAGCGTTTTTTTGTTTGGACTATTTTCAAAGCGGAGCTTTGTGAGGATGACACCGTAATCGGGATTTTAAAAGTAAAAAAATGCTTGTTCGTAATTACAATTGCAGATTACTCCTCTCGAAGCTTATCCCCTTCTTTGACAAGAATTACCGTGGCTTTTGACCCAGTAGACAAGTTCCAATTGTGAATGGCTAACGGCATACCTGAATCATCATACATGCGTAATTCAGCCGTGTTGGGATAGAGCGAACCTAGGTTTAGTGCCTGAAAAACAATTTTATTAAAGCCTTCTTTTAAAGGTAATTTGAGTGCGAAAAATTGGTTTTTAAGGAAAATATTTGGGACTACCTCTTCATCGTTTACAAAAATCCGAACGCGGTCACCGTCTTCTTGACCAAAATCACGAAGCAAAATTTGTGCGTTCTTTGAAACCGTAAATACATCACCTAGATAGACATCACCTAAATAAGTGTCTTTAGAAATTGAGCCTTCCTTGTTTAGTTTCTTCAAATATTTTTTACCCGGATCTATAAACTGCTCCTTGTCCGTCATGGAGCGATTATCATCGATGGATTTATTTAAAAAAGAGTAGTCTTCAGCTTTTTCTTCAGGAAGTAACAAGCCATAATTCGGTTTTGGTTTTTCCAGTAAGGGAAAAGAACCGCTTCCCTTTTGCTCTTGCGCAAAAAGAAAACCACCCATCAAAAGGCTTGTTAAGATTATTTTTTCAACCGAAGGATAACGGCTCCCGCTACCAAACATATTCCTGAATTTACTAATATCAATGCCAAAGTACCGACCAAAAACCATGCCTCACCCTTATTTTTAGCGATGATGGCTTCGCCCAAAACACTCAATCCTGCGCCAACGAGTACCAACCCGCCAACAGAGTATACCCACCAGCGAAAGCTATTTCGAAAAGTACTTTTTGGCTTTTCCATAGGATGCAATTCCCAATACTGCTACAAAAGCAATGCTATAATACACAAAATTTGGCGTAATCACCTTATCGCCACTTGCGTAAGAGTGCAAGCCTGTCAAATAAAAGTTCACCCCAAAATAGGTCATCATAATGCTAGCAAATGCTACCACCGATACCAAACTAAAAATCCATTTGCCACGCATGCCGGGAACCAATCTCATGTGCAATACAAACGCATATATCAAAATACTAATAAGTGCCCACGTTTCTTTGGGATCCCAGCCCCAATAACGCCCCCAGCTTTCGTTTGCCCACTGACCGCCCAAGAAATTTCCAATGGTAAGCATAATAAGCCCTACGGTAAGCGCAAGCTCATTGACAACAGTGATTTCAGCTACATGTAGCTGCATTCTTGGTGCAGATTTTTTTGTGGTCAATACCATTAAAAACATCGAAATCACACCTAAAATCATCCCGAGTGCAAAAGGTCCATAGCTACCCACAATAACCGCAACGTGAATCATCAACCAATAACTATCTAGTACAGGTACCAAATTAGCAATTTCAGGATCCATCCAGTTCCAATGCGCAATCATCAAAATCATGGACGTAACAAAAGCAGTTGCCGCAATGGTTAGAGATGATTTTCGTCCAAAAGCAAGTCCCATTCCCATGGTAGCCCATGCTACATAAATCATAGATTCATAGGCATCGCTCCAAGGGGCATGCCCCGAAATATACCATCGCGCAATCAGCCCTGCTGTATGCAGCACAAAAAGCAATGAAATTACCGCAACAAAGAAGGTAATCACCCTCCGAAGCACACGTACATCGTAGAGCATTTTCGCAATCAGCACAAAAAACATCAAGGTGCCAGCATACATATACCAGCTAAATAGACGTTTAAAAATATCATATTTGTTGTATAGCACCTCCGCCGCTATTTGTTTTTCAGAGGGCATCACAGCTACACCATATTTTTGTTGATAGCCTTTAAGGCTTTCCAAAAGTTGATCTGCTTGCGAATAATCTTGTGTGGTTTTACCTTGTCTCAAAGACGAAAAATAAAGTGGAATAACATTGTTCACATACAACGAATCTACACCTTGAAAGTTGGTTTCACGTACTTCGGGTAGTGACACCCAACGGTTATTTTCATCGTTTGGAATAGGGAAAATACGCAACACCTTTCCCTCTAGTGCAGAAAACAACAAGTTTACTTTTCGGTCAGTTTCAATAAAATCTTTTTGAAATTGATTTGGCGTAGCAGATTTGTAGGCACCTTCAAGCATCGGGG
>CAZSSZ010000194.1:0-2327 GCA_964609755.1 uncultured Flavobacteriaceae bacterium
GTGATGTCGGCAGTTGCAGCTAGGGTTAAGGATACCGAACAATATTTGGTAAACGATAACTGTGCAGCGCGATAAATTTTTTCAGGCTTTACCTCACCAGTAACCCGTACAGTAGCGTGAATTTTGGTAAATAGCGAAGGTGCAGGTTTGTCGTCACGAACACCGTCTACGTCAATTTCCAAAGTATCAAACGCTACTTTCTGTTTGTTTAAAATAGATATGATATCAATGCTTGAACAACCCGCAACGCCCATCAGCAACAACTCCATAGGGCTTGCCCCTTGTGGGCTATCAACCGATTTGTTGTCAATAGCAATTTGATGTCCTCTATCGTTTTCGATAGTGGAAAAATAACCGGATTGGTGGGTTAATTTTACATTCATTTGGTAGTGGTTTTTGGTTCAAACACCTCGCTTATTAAGTTGTTAAGTTGTTCGTGTTCAATAAGAAACGCATCATGTCCGTGAATGGAGGTAATGGTTTTGAAAAACACATTAGGTTTTACATTCATCAGACGACGATAGGTTTCGCGGTTGTCTTCGTGCGTAAAAAACAAGTCGGTATCAATGGAAACAAGGTATATATTACCCGTTATTTGCCCTACTAAGTCCTCAAACGAATCTCTTTCTTGACAGATATCAACCGTTCCCAGTAGGTGATTCATGGTCATATAGGCACGCACATCAAACCGTCCAGCAAGTTTATCTCCGTGATGTAGTAACCAAGTTTCGACATTATAGCGATTCAGTTCGGGATGTGTTGTACGTCCAAATCGCGATTTAAACGATTGTGGCGTGCGGTAGCACAACATGGCGTGAATCCGAGCGTCCTCTAATGGATTTTCAGAATTATGCAGCAATCGGTCTTGCAACAACACATTTGCCAAAATCCAATCGGAAGATTCCCAATGACAAGCAATAGGTATGATGTTTTGGATAAAATTGGGATGCGAAACAGCCATTTCCCAGGCTAAAGCACCCCCAATTGAACCGCCAATGGCAGCATACAGCTCGGTTACATCCAAAGCGTCGAGAACAATTTTAAATGCCTCAGACACATCGCGCAACACCCAATCTTTATAATTCGTTAGAAAATTATCGCTATACCCATTTCCGGGAAAATTAAAGGCAATAATGCTATACACTTCAGTATCAATCAACTTTTTTGGACCGATAATATCACTCCACCAGCCCTCTTCGCCAGTAACATTGGAATTCCCCGTTAGCGAATGATTTACCAAAACCACAGGAGCTTTATCCAATGGCTGTCCAAACACTTGATAGAAAAGGGTTATGGGAACAACCTTTCCGCTTTGCAAGGTAAACGAAGGAAGAACGTGTTGTTGAAGTGATGACATATTGCCTTTTATTCTTTTAGAACTTTATAACGTATCAAATGCAGCCTGTAAATCTGCTTTTAGGTCTTCGATATCCTCCAAACCAACAGACAAGCGAATAAGGTCTTTGGTTACTCCCGTATCTTCTTGTTGCTCCGGAGTAAGCTGCTGGTGTGTGGTACTTGCGTTGTGAATAATCAACGACTTGGAATCACCAAAGTTTGCTAGTAGCGAGAAAATTTTGGTATTATCTGCAATTTTCTTAGCTGCTTCAAACCCGCCTTTGGCACCAAATGTTACTACACCACTTTGTCCTTTGGGTAGGTACTCTTCGGAAGCCGCTTTGTATTTACTGGATGCTAGCCCAGGGTAATTTACCCACTCCACCGCATCGTTTTCACTTAGCCATTTTGCTAATTCAAGTGCATTTTGGCTATGCTTTTGCATTCTTACTTCTAGAGTTTCAAGTCCCTGAATAATTTGAAAAGCATTAAACGGACTAATGGCAGCGCCAAGGTCACGTAATCCTTCTATTCGAACACGTGCAATATATGCTGCAGGACCTAAAGCCTCGTGGTAATTTAGTCCATGATATGAAGGAGATGGCGAAGTAAATTCTGGGAATTTACCACTAGACCAATCAAACGTACCCGCATCAATTATAATACCACCCATAGCAGTTCCGTTACCATTGATGTACTTTGTAAGCGAGTGAATCACAATGTTTGCTCCGTGCTCAATGGGATTCAAAAGTGCAGGCGTAGCCACGGTATTGTCCACCATAAACGGGATTTTGTGCTTTTTGGCTACTTCCGAAATGGCTTTCAAATCCAACACATCAAGTTTTGGATTCCCAAGAGACTCTGCAAAAATGAGGCGTGTGTTTTCTTGAACGGCCTTATCAAAATTTGACACATCATTTGGGTCAACAAACGTAGTTGTGATGCCAAAGCGCGGCAACATCGATTTAAGCATATTGTATGAACCTCCA
>CAZSSZ010000195.1:0-2305 GCA_964609755.1 uncultured Flavobacteriaceae bacterium
CGCCCAGCAGGACGCGGAAAAAAACTACAGTTTTCTGCCATAAAAGAAGAGGCATTAGCGCAAGACATTCCACTAATGCAGCCCGAAAGGCTAAATGACAAAAGCACTATTGAGCAACTCAAGGCATTTCATGCTGACGTATTTGTTGTGGTAGCGTTTCGAATGTTGCCAAAATCTGTTTGGTCAATTCCACCTTTGGGTACCTTTAACCTCCACGCATCATTGTTACCGCAGTACCGTGGCGCTGCACCTATTCATTGGGCAATTATCAACGGTGAAAAAGAAACCGGACTAACCACATTTTTAATTGACCAAAAAATAGATACCGGTGCGGTATTATTTCAAACCAAAATGGACATTAAGTCTGAGGAAACCACTGGCGAATTAAGCGCCCGCATGCAAACTGAATCTGGTGTGCTAATACTAAAAACCCTTGATGCTTTGGCAAAAGGCACTGTTGAACCGCAACTCCAACCAAAAAAGGGAGAGTTGCTTCCCGCCCCTAAACTCACACGTGAAAACACGCGAGTAGATTGGGGTAAAAATGGTCAAGAAATCGTAAATCATATTCATGGACTAAATCCATTTCCAACGGCGTGGAGCATGTTAGCATTTCCCGATGAAGAGATGTATGTAAAACTAAAGCGTGCACATTTTATTGGGGGTACACCTATCAATCCGCCGGGTACGATAAACACTGATGAACAACTCCTTAGCGTTGCTGTAAACGACGGTTATGTATATATAGACGAGTTGCAATTGCCAAACAAAAAAAGTATGAAAACTGCTGCGCTACTCAATGGCTTTCACTTTCCTGAAAAATGTAGATTTGTGTAATGACAGGCAAACTATTAGTAGCACATCCGTCTCTTTTGGGCGATCAATCGTTTGGACGTAGTGTGGTGCTTATGGCAGAACACACTGACGAGGGTTCGTTGGGGTTTATTGTAAATCAGCATACGCATTATACCTTACGCGATTTGGTTCCTGAATTGGAGTTAGACGCTCCTGTTTTTCAAGGCGGACCTGTAGATTTAGACCGATTGTTTTATGTGCATACGCTAGCTACCATTCCAGATGCAAAGTCACTTGGAAACCATTTGTTTTGGGGTGGCGATTTGGAAGACATCAAAGCAGCAATACAATCAAAGCAACTACCCATAAATCAGATAAAATTTTTACTTGGCTATGCCGGATGGAGTGACGGGCAACTCAACACTGAGTGCAAGACAAACGCATGGCTTTTGGTGAAAAACACGTATAACGTCTTTGCAAATGAAGAACACCTTTGGGGTACTATTTTACGTGATTTAGGTGGCGAACTTGCGTACTATGCTGCTGCCCCTACGCATCCGGGGTTGAACTAACGGAGTCGTTAAGTGCCTGTTGCAACTGAAGCCCTAGGCTATTCTCATAATTGGTACGTCGGTATGAGGATACGGGCTGGACACCTACAATCGAATTGACCATAAAGACTTCCTGTACTTGCTGCAAATCAAAAGGAGATATTTTTTCTTCCATACAGGAAATGCCCTTTTTTTTTGCCATGCGAATAATTTGCTTGCGCATAATTCCATCTAAACAACCCGAAGACAAAGGAGGCGTACGAAGCACGCCATCCGCAACTATGAAAAGATTTCCGTTTAGAAATTCCACCACTTCTTTGTCGTCGTTTACCAAAATACCGTTATCAAACCCTTGCTCTTGCATAAAAATACTGCCAATCACATTTAGCGCTTTGTTGGTAGATTTTAGGTTAGACAACATGCTTTTTTGTACATAGTAGTCTTTAAACACTTCTACATTATAGGTTTCTTTGGCGGTATAGATTGCATCCTCAAGGGGTTTAGCTTCTATGACATACCCAACTTCTTTGCTTGTAGGCAAATAAGTGCCTCCATCGGCACGAAAAACCGTTAACCGAATACGCCACGAAGGGGCGGTTGCGCTTTGGGCTTGAACCACGCGCAAACATTCTTGTTCTAAAAATTCAGGGGTAAACGCCATAGGAATGTGCATACGAAATACGCGCATAGCAGCCATTAGCCTGAAATAATGGTCTTCCCAAAAATGGAGGTGTTCTTGACCGTATCTTATGGTTTCAAACACAGCATCGCCAAACAGAAATCCGCGATTTTGTGAAGAAAAAAGTGGTGTGTTGGCAGCTGTTAGTTCGCCGTTGTGGTTTATCATACTACGAAGAACCTAGTACTTGTTTTAAATCTCCAATCTGACTTGACCAAAGCATTTTAGCTTCTTCGAGTTCATCCTCGTCAGCAAAATCAGTTACCACAACCGAAACATC
>CAZSSZ010000196.1:0-2261 GCA_964609755.1 uncultured Flavobacteriaceae bacterium
TGTACTTTATATTGCCCGTGCTGGATGCTATGCGCATCGGCAACCGAAGTAGATAACGAGGCACGTTTAATTGCAGTACTTTGCGCAAAAACTTGCGTTGCGAAAATTGAAGCGGTAAATGCAAAAGTAAAAACGTATAATTTCTTCATAGTTCATAGTATGGTTGATTCGTTCTAACAAATTTATTGCGAGGATGTATTTTCTACCCTGTAATTGAGCCATTGTGCAAAAAACACATAGCAAACAGACGTAAAAACGTTGTGAATGACATACGGGGGGGGTGGGGAGTTGTAAGGATTTTCTTACAAGTAGTTGATTTAGATTTGGGGTTTGTTTTTTTTAAGATTTAGGCACTCGACAGGCCGCCAAAGGGAGACCGCTGTGGATTACACAAAAAAATTAAGAATTCCCTAATTGTTGGTGTTGCGCATAGTTCCGCCATTTGGTTAATGCGCCTTCAAAATCCTCAGGAAGTGGACACGTAAACGACATTTTTTCACCAGTTTCAGGATGTGTAAACCCAAGTGTTTGTGCATGGAGCGCTTGTCTAGGCAATTGTTTAAAACAATTTTCGACAAACTGCTTGTATTTGGTAAAGGTTGTGCCCTTAAGAATTTTATCGCCACCATAACGCGCGTCACTAAAAAGGGTATGCCCGATGTGTTTCATATGTGCCCGAATTTGATGCGTACGACCTGTCTCTAACACACAACGCACCAAAGTAACATATCCAAACCGCTCCATTACCTCGTAATGCGTAACCGCCTCTTTCCCTTGATCGCCGTCGGGGAAAACCGTCATCAATAGTCTATTTTTAGGATCACGACCCAAATGCCCTTCAACAGTTCCTTTTTCGCCATCTACATCGCCCCAAACCAACGCTAGGTATTGCCGTGAAGAGGTTTTATCATGAAACTGCTGTGCCAAATGTGCCATGGCGTGTTCGGTTTTGGCAATGACCAAAAGTCCAGAGGTGTCTTTGTCAATACGGTGAACCAAACCCGGGCGGTTATTGCTGTTTTTGGGTAACTGACCAAAGTGATGAATTAAACCATTAATCAGTGTACCCGAATAATTTCCATGCCCAGGATGTACTACCAAACCGGCAGGTTTATTGACCACCAATAGTGTATCGTCTTCAAAAACAATATCTAATGACATTTCTTCAGGAACAAGCAAATCTTCATGGGGTGGATGCGCCAACAGCACCCGAACTACGTCTCCTCCTTTTACCCTATAATTGGATTTAACGGAATGCTCGTTGACCACTATAGAACCCGCTGATGCAGCTTGTTGAATTTTGTTTCGGGTGGCATTCTCAATGCGGTTCATCAAGAATTTATCTACGCGAAGGGGCTCTTGACCTGCATCGGCGGTAAATGCATAATGTTCGTGAAGTTCGTCAAAGGTTTCGTGCTCCATACGTTATTGCTGTGATCTAACGCCGTTACCCAAGACTAAGTCTATACGAGAGGTTTTGGGGAGTTTATCGCCGGGTGCTACAGGAACTTCATTATGTCGAAGTTGTAAAACCATATCTTTTCCAATATTGTCCATATACGTAATTTCACCTATTTCTAAGCCTACAGCACGAAGGGTTGACTCCGCCGAGCGGCGTGTAATTTGGATTACATCTGGAATACTAACTTCATTGTAATTGGCAGGATTAAGCGTTATGTAAATTTTACGATATTTTTTGACCTGTTCGCCAGCACGAGGTGTATGTTCGATAACAGCAAAAGGACTGTATGCAGGATTAAATCTTGCCGAATCGATAACCTCAAAAGTTAACTTTTTTTCATCAAGCAACTCAGTCACTTCTTCAATGGACTTGGTACTTAAATCAGGAACCTCAATAAAATTACCATGACGTGTATGCAAATTCAACCCATAAAAAGTTAATATTAGTAACAAGGTGATTGCAACCAACAATATAAAAAGATGCCAAAAAAAACGCCGACTAAACAAAAAACGAAAGAAGTGAAGCATTATATACTTAAATGAAGGTCAAAAATAATGATATTTGCGTTATGAAAAAGCACATTGCTGTAGTTATGGGCGGAACTTCCTCAGAACACGCCATTTCACTCAAGAGCGGACAAACAGTTTTGAGTCATATCCCTAAAGAAAATTTTAATGTTACAGCAGTCGTGGTTTCCCCTCAAGGCTATGTAGCACACTACCAAGGAGAAGAACTTTCGATAAACCTTTCCACTTTTTCCTTTGAGTACCAAGGTAAGACAATTGCCTTTGATGCTGTT
>CAZSSZ010000197.1:0-2237 GCA_964609755.1 uncultured Flavobacteriaceae bacterium
GTAAAGGGGCTGGATGAAAATGATACAGCACTTGTACAAAAACTAGGGAAAGAAATTATTAAGGCAAAGTACGGCAACCTGTTCCAGATGTACGAAAAGATTGTGGATCAGAATCCGTATGAAACTCCGATGATGATTTATCCTGCGGTGCACTACACCATGGGTGGCGTTTGGGTAGATTACAACCTTATGACTACGGTTCCAGGGTGTTTTGCCATTGGCGAAGCAAACTTCTCGGATCACGGCGCCAACCGATTGGGTGCTTCGGCTCTCATGCAAGGATTGGCAGACGGCTACTTTGTGTTGCCGTACACCATTGGGGATTATTTGTCAGATGACATTCGTACTGGACCGATTTCTACAGACACACCCGAATTTGAGGAAGCCGAACAGCGTGTTCAAGCACAAATCGATGCGTTTATGAACAATAAGGGCACGAAAACGGTAGATTATTTCCACCGTAAACTGGGGAAAATCATTTGGAATAAATGCGGAATGTCTCGCAACGAAGCTGGACTCAAAGAAGCCATTGCGGAAGTAAAAGCCCTTCGCGAAGAATTTTATAAAGAGGTTTTTGTTCCTGGAACAGCGGATTCGTTTAATGAACCTTTAGCCAAAGCCCTTCGTGTTGCCGACTTTTTGGAGTTGGGCGAGTTGTTTGCCAAAGATGCGCTGGAGCGCACCGAGTCTTGTGGCGGACACTTTAGAGAAGAATCACAAACCCCCGAGGGCGAAGCCCTACGTGATGATGCAAACTTTACGTTTGTTTCTGCATGGGAGTATAATGGCGAACCGAGCAAAGCAAAGCTGCATAAAGAGCCATTGAATTACGAAAATATTGAATTAAAAACACGATCGTATAAGTAGATTAGGCATCACGCAATAGGCAATAGTGAATAGATGACACAAATTCAATCATATAAAGATTTACTTATTTGGCAGAAAGGGATTTCGTTAGTCAAATATGTATATCTGTTGTGTGAAAAATTGCCTAAAGACGAAATGTTTGGTTTGCAAAGCCAGATGAAACGTGCCGCCATTTCTATTCCTTCCAATATTGCAGAGGGTTACGGACGGAACTATTCACAAAATTATATTCAATTCTTGCGAATGGTACGAGGTTCATTGCTCGAATTGGAAACACAACTTATTATTTCTAGAGAGTTAAAATTAGTTGGAAAAGAACTGTTTCAAAAAGTTCAAGGTCTAATTACAGAAGAAAATAAAATGTTAAATGCCTTTATAAAATCAATAAGTAAACAAGAATAACTGTTGCCTATTGCCTGATGGCTAATAAACTAGCGTATGAAACTGACATTAAAAATTTGGCGACAAGAAAACGCCACCGCAAAAGGAAGTATGCACACCTACTCGCTTGATGGCGTATCGCCGGATATGTCGTTTTTGGAAATGATGGATGTGCTCAACGAACAACTTATGGAGCAAGGAATAGACCCTGTTGCTTTTGATCACGATTGTCGTGAGGGGATTTGTGGTTCGTGTTCTATGTTCATTAACGGCGAAGCCCACGGGCCAGACCGCTTGGTTACGACCTGTCAATTGCACATGCGCAAATTTAAAGATGGCGATACCATTCACATTGAGCCGTTCCGTGCAAAACCCTTTCCCGTAATCAAGGATTTGGTAGTGGATCGCAGTGCTTTTGACCGTATTCAGCATGCAGGTGGTTTTGTGTCGGTGAATACTTCTGGAAACACCCAAGATGCGAATGCGATTCCTATTGAAAAAGCAGATGCCGACAAGGCGTTTGATGCCGCCGCCTGCATTGGTTGTGGTGCTTGTGTAGCGACTTGCAAAAATGCTTCAGCGATGTTGTTTGTTTCGGCAAAAGTATCGCAGTATGCGCTTTTGCCACAGGGGCAAGTGGAGGCTACCGATCGTGTGCTTAATATGGTAAAACAAATGGACGAGGAAGGCTTTGGAAACTGCACCAACACAGGAGCTTGCGAAGTAGAATGTCCTAAAGGGATTTCCCTAGAAAATATTGCACGTATGAACCGTGAGTACCTCTCGGCGAATGTGAAGGGGTAGAACTACCTAGATACATTGTGTACGAAGTGGAGGTCATAATTTTGACCTCCTTTTTTTTTGAACTTAAAAAAGTATAGTAGTTTTATCTCATGAACACCCTTCACCTAGCCTTACTCCAACCCAACATTGTGTGGCAAAACCCCATTGCCAATCAGCAGCAATGTGAGGCACTTTTAGCGGGAATC
>CAZSSZ010000198.1:0-2220 GCA_964609755.1 uncultured Flavobacteriaceae bacterium
AGAGCATCTCCCTTTTAAGGAGAGGGTCCTGGGTTCGAACCCCAGCCAAGTCACACCGACTTGGTAGCTCAGCTGGTAGAGCATCTCCCTTTTAAGGAGAGGGTCCTGGGTTCGAACCCCAGCCAAGTCACTTTCTCCATTTTGCGCACGTGGCGGAACTGGTAGACGCGCTAGGTTGAGGGCCTAGTGGGAGTTAAATCCCGTGGAGGTTCGATTCCTCTCGTGCGCACACATTTTTCTTCTACCAATTTTTTTTTACCGTTTTTTTTTTTACTTTTGTTTAATAATGCCCTAAAAACATTAAACAAATGGATCGCGTAAAAAATAGTTTTACCATTAAAAATCTGGAACACCTATCAGGTATTAAAGCACACACCATACGAATTTGGGAAAAAAGATATAACCTTTTTGAGCCTGAGCGTACAGACACAAACATACGCATGTATGACCTCGAAAACCTACAAAAGCTGCTTAATGTTACGTTGCTCTACAACAATGGACTAAAAATATCAAAGATTGCCAAGCTTAACTCGCACGAAGTTACGCAACGCGTGCACAGTTTAACCATAAATAAATCTGCTGACGAATGGTCAGTTGGGTTATTCAAGCTTGCTATGATTAACTTCGACCAGCGTCTATTTACGAAAACATTTAACGATCTTCTAGAACAATTTACCTTCACAGAAGTATTCAAAAACGTCTTTGTTCCGCTTATGAACGAACTTGGTGTACTTTGGCAAACAAATTCCATAAGTCCATCACACGAACACTTTATCACAAGCCTGATAAAGCAGAAAGTTCATGCTATGTGTGAGGAATTGCAGCAGCAAGAAACAGTCAGAACAGATCGAAAGTTTGTTTTGTTTTTGCCGGATAACGAAATTCATGAGCTAGGGTTGTTATATTTACACTACGAAGTACTAAATAATGGATTTCAATGTGTTTTCCTTGGGCAATCGGTTCCTATTGAAAGCCTTAAAAACTTAGTTGATATTGGCGAACCCATTACTTTCTTATCCTATTTTACCATAGAACCCAATCAAGAAAAAATAGAAAATTATTTAGAAACATTTTCAACTGAAATCATTGAAAATATTAAAAGTGATTTGTGGATATTGGGGTATCAAGTGCAGTTTTTAAAGGGAGATATTCCCGAAAAAATACGCACGTTCACATCCATTGATGATGTTGTTGAGGCATTACAGCTTGTTTAGTTCTGTTTAAACAATTTTATCTGAATTTAGATGGTGATTGAATTTTCCACTATATTTACGAAAATCAAAGCAAAACAATGAAAGCGCTGTTTGACCAGGTTTCGTACCAATGTAGTAAGCTTGTAACCGAGTATTACAGCACCTCCTTTTCTTTAGCTACCCGAATGCTTTCTACCGAAATTCGTCAAGACATATACAACATTTATGGGTTTGTCCGATTTGCTGACGAAATTGTAGACACCTTTCACAACTACAATAAACCTGTATTATTTGATCGGTTTGAACAAGCTTTAGACGATGCACTCAACGATAAAATAAGCTTAAATCCTATTTTGAACAGTTTTCAGGAAACGGTACATCGCTACAATATTGATCGAAGTTATATTGATGCTTTTATGAAAAGTATGCGTTGGGACCTTTCCAAAAAAATATATGATTCGCACGAAGATTACAGTGAGTATATTTATGGATCTGCAGACGTTGTGGGACTCATGTGCCTAAAAGTATTTGTTAAAGGAGATGATGCGAGGTTTCATGCGTTGAAAAATGCTGCCATGCGCTTAGGGTCTGCGTTTCAAAAAGTGAACTTTTTACGCGACCTAAAAGCAGATCATGAACATTTGGAACGCACCTATTTTCCAAACGTAGATATGAATCACTTTGACGAGGCTTCAAAGCAAACCATAATTAAAGAAATTGAAGACGATTTTAGGAACGGGCTCGCTGGAATTTTCCAACTCCCCGACGATGCCAAATTTGGGGTATATACCGCTTATAAATATTACCTGCGTTTGCTTAAAAAGTTAAAGCGCACCCCATCAACACAGATAAAATCAAAACGTATTCGAGTACCCAACTATCAAAAAGTAGATGTGTTGGCGCGCTCATTTATTCGCTATCAATTTAACGTGTTGTAAATACTTTTGGCATGAGCATACTTTCCCAAATAGTGGTGTTTTTAATTACGTTTTTATGTATCTGCATCCTTAAAGGATACGCCCAGTCC
>CAZSSZ010000199.1:0-2189 GCA_964609755.1 uncultured Flavobacteriaceae bacterium
ATCGTTTCAATGAGCATGTGGCAGACTATGCTCAGGACTATGTAAGAATCAAAGATTTGGCACTCAAAGAAAAGCAACTAAAAGCCATTGAGAAATGGATGACTGAAAAAATTGCAGACACTTATGTCAGTGTAAACCGTGACAGCCAATCTTGTGATTTTGCCAACAATTGGCTAAAGAAGTAATGCCAAATTGCACTGCCCAATCACTATTATCATTTAACCATTAATTCCATTCATAATTTTAGTGTTCGTAATTTATAATTGATTTATCAACCAACAACTTTTGCCTACTGCCAACTGCCTATTTACTTCACTCATTCACTATGAAGTTCATCCCCAAATACTTAATTTTGTAAAAAAAAATCCCATGAATATAGTACAAAGGTTGGTTGCTCTTCTTTTTTCTACTCGTCTGACCGCCTTGCTTTTTATCGTTTTTTCGATTGCTATGGGTATTGGTACGTTTGTGGAAAGTGCTCACGATACCGCTACGGCGCGTATTTGGATTTACAACGCTTGGTGGTTTGAGGCGATGATGCTTCTTTTTGTAATAAATTTTATAGGAAATATTAAAAGGTACCGTTTGTTACGTTGGGAAAAATGGCCCTTGTTACTGCTTCATGCTTCCTGGATTTTAATTATTGTTGGCGCAGGTATTACGCGTTATATCGGTTATGAGGGTGTTATGCCCATTCGCGAAGGAGAATCCACGAGTAGTTTTTTATCTGAAAAAACCTATTTGTCTGTATTTGTTGATGGGGAAATCAACGGTGAACCACGCCGAAAGCTATTGGAAAATGATATGTTGTTTTCCGAGGCTGCTAGTAACCGTTTTTCTTGGCATAGTGACTTCAACAGCACACCTATTACTGTTGAATATGTAAATTTTATTAAGGGTGCTGAAGAAGGATTGGTTGAAGACCCAAATGGTGAAATGTACCTTAAAATTGTTGAGGCAGGAGATGGCAATCGCCACGACCACTATCTTAAAATTGGAGAGGTGTCCAGTATTCACAATATCCTTTTTGCATTTAATGCCTACACCGAGGGTGCAATAAACATTACCCTCGAAAACGACAACTATACGATTCAGTCACCTTTTGAAGGAACGTTTCTTCGCATGGCAGACCAAATGCAAGGGTCGCTAATAGCCAACAATGCACAACCGTTAATGTTACGAACATTATACAGTGCTGCCGGTATGCAATTTGTATTTCCTGATCCTGCGATAAAGGGTTCCTATCAAATTATTCGTGCCGAAGACCCTGAAAATGCGCCTCAAGATGCACTTACGCTTTTGCTTAGCGCCAATGGCGAGCACAAAGAAATTACGGTTTTAGGAGCCAAAGGCGTAGCAAATCCCCCTGTAAAACTTGCTGTTGGCGGATTTGATTTTTGGGTAAAATACGGTTCCAAGGAAGTTTCGTTGCCTTTTTCGGTTCGACTTAATGATTTTATTGCCGAAAAATATCCCGGTACTGAGAAAAGCTACAGCAGCTTTATGAGCAAAGTTACCGTACTTGACGACCCAACATTCGATTATGATATTTACATGAATCATATTTTAAACCATAAGGGGTTTCGTTTTTTTCAAGCCTCTTTTGACCCCGATGAGCGGGGTACAGTTCTTTCCGTAAATCACGATGCGTTGGGAACTGCGGTTACTTATTTAGGTTATTTTTTATTGTATATCGGATTAATGGGATTGTTGTTCTTTGGTAAAACCCGATTTAAGAAACTCGCCAAAATGTTAGAAGATATTCGTATCAAGAAGGCAGCCTTGTCTTTGGTTTTTATCTTGATTGGCAGCACAGCATTTGCACAGCACAATCATTACACTCCCACATTTGAGGTAGACTCCGTTTTGCAGGCAGAAGCCATAGATAAGGCTCAAGCTGCCAAATTTGGCACGTTGATTATTCAAGACACTGGTGGACGTATGAAACCTGCTAACACCTTTGCCTCTGAATTGGTGCGGAAAGTGAGCAAGGCAGATCATTATAAATCACTCAATGCCGACCAAGTATTACTTTCCTTGACGCAAAATCCACTGTTGTGGTACCAGGTACCCTTTGTGTATTTAAAGCGTGGCAACGATAGCTTGCGCTCCCTTATTGGCGTAGACGAAAAAGCCAAATACGCTGCTTTTGCCAATTTCTTTGATGCACAGGGGAACTACAAATTAGC
>CAZSSZ010000200.1:0-2180 GCA_964609755.1 uncultured Flavobacteriaceae bacterium
TCCCTCTGGAATTCCCTTTCCAGGAAACACATCAAACAGGCGCACATCTTGCAACAAATGACGGTCTGTTTTAAGTGCAATTTGGTGTAATTCTTCAAACGTAATGTTGCTATCTACTAAAAGCGCAAAATCCCTACTCACCGCTGGGAATTTGGACAGGGCTTCTACTTTAATGCTTTTTGTATTGTTTGAGAGTAATTCATCTACAAAAAGAGTACACGCAAAAACTTCCTTTTCTAAAGAAATATTTTCAAAAACATCGGTGGCTACCCATCCAAATGTTCCAATACATTTTTCGTTAACTACAAGGTCAATAGATTCTTTGTATTGTGAATGATTTCCGGGTACTTCTCTGACTTGAATTCCTAAGCGTTGGAGGAGTGCAGAAACAACCCCTTTTAAGAAGAAAAAATCAGATTTTTGATCAGCTACTGCCCAATGATTGGGGTGTTGTTGACCCGTTACGCCAATGCAAAGTGTAGCGATTTGTTTGGTTCCCTTTTCGGTTTTGTGATAGGTGTTGCCAAATTCAAATAGTCGCAAGTCTTGTTGTTGGCGGTTTGTATTAAACTGAATGGTTTCCAACATGCCATAGAGCAGGTTAGTGCGCATAACAGAGAGTTCACTACTCAACGGATTAAGAATTTCTACCATGGCATCAGTATTATTACTGTGCTTAGGTGTGGTCAGTGAGTTGTTGTAGATTTCATAAAATCCTTGCGCAACCAATTGCTGTGCAATGCGTTGCTGTGTACTATTCCCTTGTTGTTTTGCAAAATCTGGAACCGAACTGTTGAGTTTTGTGCCTGTTGGAATGTTGTTGTATCCATACACGCGAAGAATTTCTTCTACCACATCTGCAGGTCGGCGCACATCAGCACGGTAAGTAGGTACTTCCAAACCAATAGAGGTTTCGGTTACGTTGGTAACTTTAATATCTAACCCCCGTAAAATTTTCTTAACGGTTTCACGCGGAATCTCATAACCAATCAGTTGTACCATATACTCAAACTTTAATAGCACTTGATGTGGTTCTTGCTTTGTGGGATACTCGTCCACAATCTCTGAAGATATCACCCCTCCAGCAACTTCTTGAATAAGAAGCGCAGCGCGCTTTAAGGCATACTCTACCAATTCAATATCTATGCTGCGTTCGTAACGGAACGACGCATCAGTGTTTAGCCCATGACGTTTTGCTGTTTTGCGAATGGTAACGGGGTTAAAATAGGCGCTTTCTAAAAAGATTTCAGTAGTGTTTTTGGTAACTCCTGAATCTAATCCGCCAAAAACACCTGCCAAACACATTGGCGTATCGCCATTGCAAATCACTAAATCTTCTTCGCTAAGTTTACGCTCAACACCATCTAATGTAACAAAAGGAGTGCCTTCTTTGAGTTTTTGAACACGGACTACACCTTCGGTAATCTTGCTTGCATCAAAAGCGTGGAGGGGTTGTCCCAATTCGTGCAATACATAATTTGTTGCATCTACAATGTTATTGATGGGTTTTAGCCCAATGGCTTTTAGGCGGTGTTGGATGTGTTCGGGCGAGGGCTTTACTTCAACTCCAGAAATGCGCAACCCACAATAGCGTGGTGCTGCTTCGTTGTCTTTTATTTCAATCTGGATAGCCCCACTAAAATTATCAGGTCGATACGAACTTGTGGATGGAGTAATTAATGCTGGACTGTCTTCTTTTTGTAGGAGTGCTGCGCGCAAATCACGTGCCACTCCAAAATGACTCATGGCATCGGAGCGGTTAGGTGTGAGCCCAATTTCAAATACTTCATCCGATACGATAGAAAACACCTCTTTGCATGGTGTTCCTGCCTTGTGGTGGGTTTCCAAAACCATAATTCCCTCGTGGCTTTTGCCAAGCCCTAGCTCGTCTTCGGCGCATATCATCCCCTGACTTACTTCCCCTCTGATTTTACTTTTATTAATCACAAAAGATTCACCCTTGTCCGTGTAGAGTGTGGTGCCTACCGTTGCCACAGGAACAGTTTGCCCTGCTGCTACATTGGGAGCTCCACAAACAATTTGAACGGGTTCACTTTCACCAATATCAACTTGTGTAACCTTAAGCTTGTCGGCATTTGGGTGTTTTTCGCAACTTAAAACTTTCCCAATCACAACTCCTTCAAGCCCTCCTTTAATAGACTGATAGTGTTCAATGCCTT
>CAZSSZ010000201.1:0-2153 GCA_964609755.1 uncultured Flavobacteriaceae bacterium
TTTTTGGCGTATTGTTTTTTGCGCACAAGTGGCACAATGTTATCGCCATAGCGTTGCAAATGTGCATACACACTGGTAGTCCCGTTGGGATGATTAATGTAAAGGGCTTTTCCGTAACTTCCTTGTTGAATTCTAATCCGAGAGACATAGCCATCGGCAACTGCACGTAGCGGCAATCCTTCTTTGCCTTGCGTTCTGATATCAATACCAGCGTGAAAATGCGTCCCACGCAGTTCGGCAAAATTACCTGATAGTTGAATTGGGATATCTACAGGGGATTGAAAATATTGCGCCTTAGCGTGCCAACAGCAGAGCGGTATAAGGAGTAGGATCAAGCGGTTCATTATTACAAAAATACAGCTTTATTGCGCAAACCTTGTGCCTAATGGCTTGTAAAAACGTTTTAGCTTAGGTACATTTGACCTATGATTTCATCTACCAAACAGCTTTTAGAACAGTTGGAGCAGCAATTGGCAAAAATGCTTGAAAAGCTACACGCGTTAGAGCAATCGAATCTTGAACTAAATCAAAATCTTGTTGATATCAGTGCAAAACTCGAAAAGAAGCAAGAAGTTTCCCGTACTTGGCAAGAAAAATATGAGGCATTAAAATCTGCTCAGGGAATGAATACTGGGAACGAGGCCGCTAGGAAACGTGCCCTACATCATATTGATGTACTTATAAGCGAATTAGATGCCTGTATAGCACAACTTGAAATTTCAGACTAATGCAAAAAATTAAATTGACCATAGCCGATAGGGTATATCCCCTAAGTGTTCCTGAGGGAGAGGAGGCTATTTTACGTGAAGCCGCCAAAAGTATCAATACCATGGTGGAACACTTTGAAAAAAACTATGCGGTAAAAGATAAGCAAGATGTGCTTGCCATGTGTGCTCTACAAGTAGCTGTGCAAGCCACTAAAGATACCGACGCAAAATCAAAAGAACAACTGGAAATTCAGAAAAAAGTATTATATTTAACAAAGTATTTGGAAGTACAACTATCTTCTTAATGCTAAAAAAAACTACCTACATCAGGTACATTTTTTGATAAACTCAACGCTAATCTAATTCGAAGAGGTGAGTTTTGAGTGCTAAAGCACGCCGCCAGTGCGGATCCTTGAACACTCAGGTAGCCTCAAACCTGTTTTATTCGAGTTTATGCAAAACTTACCAGGTGTAGGTTTTTTTTAATAATTTGTCGGAAGTTTGTTCTTTTCAAACAGTTTGTGAATCCACAAGATAACTACCCCAAAAGCTACCGCAGAAATAATCAGAATAACATTTTGGAGCCCTGTCACACTAAAAGATAGCTTGACCAAAATGGTAGAAATCACAAATCCCGAGTTGCGTATAACTTTATTAAATTTGTCCGTATGGGCAAATGAAAACAGCACCAGTAACACGTCAACCAGAATAAGAACGGTAAAGAAATCATCAAAAAAGACGGCGTTTACATCAAGTCCCATGGCAATTTCGGCTTTCAGTTCTGTGGGGTGCGTTGCCCAATCGTACACATTATAGAGTGCAATAATCACAAACGTAGGCACAAGCAATACGGCAAGGGCTTTTTTAAATCGTATAAACCGAACAAGTTCTAGGCGCGTTTCAGTAAGTTTTAGTAGTTTTCGTACCCTAAATTTATTCATGCTGTAGAAAAAATGAATCAGCAAAAACAGTATCACTGTGGCGACAATATCATAAATAAATTGTAGGTTTTTTATGTTGTCAAACCAACTTCCCTCAAGAGAAATGTTTGATAAATCTTTATACAACCTTCGAATTACAATAAGCATGATGATTTCGTATTGTTTTCCAATGTAGATAGTCATCGATTTCGGTAGGTAATAAATCAACAGATATACCTCGTATACAAGGATAAAAGAAAACGGCGTGTAAATAGCTGAAATCGGATTGGTGAAAAGTTCCCCTGAAATGGGTGTTCCCAGAAACCCAAGATCGTTTAGCGCAATAACGACTAGGTGTAAAACAAAGCTGACAATAGCAATATTTATGATGATTCTTTCACTCAGCTTTTTGGTTTTTTCATCCAAAAGCTTTGCATATAACTGCTCGAACATGTGGTTAAAATTTTTTAAAATATACTAATTTAATTCTATTTGAGCTGGTTATAGGTTTAAAGATATATTTTTG
>CAZSSZ010000202.1:0-2124 GCA_964609755.1 uncultured Flavobacteriaceae bacterium
ATTCTTTCAAGGTTGTTGTGAAAGACGACAAGGGAGGTGCTACGGTAGGTCAAGTGTGGAGTTTTTTAACGAAGTAGAGGTGTCTTAACAATATGAAATTAGGCAAAGTTTTTTATTGTGTATTTATTTTTTGCGGAATTTCTAATTATGCTCAAAACATAGAAGCCCCCTCTTGGGTTGATTTTACACAAAAAAGGGCTGCAGGCAATTTATCTGAAGCAACGCTAAGCGATTTTTCTTATACGGGATATCATTTTTCTGAGAGGGAAATCCCCGATGTGTCGAATTGGAATACCCTAAGCGTTGTGGATTATGGTGCGGTGCCAAACGATGACAATTACGACGATGCGGCGATACAAGCTACGATTAATGCTGCTGAAGCCAGTGGGGTACCCACGGTAGTATATTTTCCTGCAGGCAGATATGTTGTGTCAAGCGAAGCGACAAAAAATTCACCTATCCTTATACGCAAAAGTAATATTGTCCTGAAAGGTGCGGGAATGGGTGCAGGTGGCACAGAAATCTATTCCGATAAATTTGGTGACAGTGATAATCGTTTTCCCTATCGTTTTCAATTTGCACCCGCTAATGTTACTTCTGTTGATATTACCAATGTTACTTCCAATATTAAGAAGGGCGATTATGAAGTTGTCGTGGCCAATACCAATGGACTAAGTGTCGGGCAATCTGTTGATTTATATCAGCGCAACCCCGATAATATCGCGGCAAATATGCCCGGATTGAGCTTTAACCAAAATTGGATTCGTATTATCAATAATGGTATTCGTCCGTATGAAAAACATATTATTACTGCCATTTCAGGGAATACGGTAACGTTTAAAAACCCTGTTCAATTAAATATGCCTTATAATGGCACCACTGTCTTGAAGACACACAATACCATTGAGGAAGTTGGTGTTCAGGACATTTTATTTACAAGCGGATGGAAATATTATCCTGAGATCTTCCGACACCACGCAAACGAAATTGTGGACTACGCTTGGCGTGCAGTGTATTTTAGTAATGTAAAAAATGGCTGGATAAAAGATTGCCACTTCAAGGACTGGAATGAGATGATACAAATTGAAAGAAGTATCGCTGTTACGGTTAAAGATATTTTGATGACTGGAAAAAAGGGGCATACCAGTTATTATTCTCGTTACAGCTATGGGGTGTTATTTGAAAATTGTGTTGATAATGTAAGTGAAGGCTTAACGGAAGAAGGTAAAAAAGGAATGTTGCATGGTCCGGGTATGCGCTGGAGTACAACGAGCAGTGTATTTGTTAATTGTAATATGCAAGAAGATCAAGCAATAGATTGTCACGGCTATCACCCTTACGCAAACTTGTTAGATAATATAAATGGCGGCGTTCTTCTTGGTAATGGCGGTGCAGAAGAAGCTTACCCAAACAGTGGTCCTTACCTTGCCTTTTGGAATTTTAAACACGAGGCAAGCTTTACTAGTAGGCTATATGATTTCTGGTGGCTTTCAGGGACTAGCCAAAGAAGAACACATACCTTCGCGCATCCTATTTTTGTTGGGTTTCAAGTAGGTGCTGGAGAGAAAATTTATTTTAAAAACCAAAGATTAGACGAGTTGAGGGGAAGGCAAGTTTATCCAAATTCGTTGTTTGATGCACAGCTACAACTAAGGCTGTATGGCGGATATATGTCTGCGTCTTCGCAAAAAGAAAATTTTAAGGCAAAGTTTGCCAATGACAATGATAACAGTACAGCTTGGGAGTCTGCAACTACGGGTGTTGGACAATGGATAATGTTAGATTTTGGGGTGCAAAAACCCGCAAACGCTGTAATGTTTCACGAGCCATCCTCATCTGTAAATAACTGGAAAATAGACTATTGGGACGAAACACAGTGGAAACCTTTAACCTCAGGACAAGAAATAGGTGCTAACAAAACCATCTTATTTGACAAGGTTACAGCACGTAAATTTCGTTTTACCGTTGAAAGCATGTTGCCAGGAAAAGAAAATGCTTCGGTTTCCTTTACGCAATTTAGTGTATTAGAAGTTGCAGACCCGAACGACACAGACTCAGACGGCATATCCAACGACGAAGACGCCTGTCCAAACACGCCTTTGGGCGTTGCGGTAGACGCTCAGG
>CAZSSZ010000203.1:0-2121 GCA_964609755.1 uncultured Flavobacteriaceae bacterium
AGGACACACACTCGAATTTGAAGGAATAAAACACGTTTTACACACCATACCCTCGGGAATTTTCCATCCCGATGCCACAAACCTAGTGGGCAACGGCGTTGTTATTGACCCTGTTATTTTTAAGCAAGAATTAGAAAACCTTGCTCCTTTTGACATCAATATCCAAAAGTCACTGTTGGTATCCAGAAAAGCACACCTTATTTTGCCGACACATCGGCTATTAGACGCTGCCTCTGAAATAGCAAAAGGCAAGGCTAAAATTGGCTCTACGCTCAAAGGTATTGGTCCAACATACATGGACAAAACCGGACGTAATGGTATTCGTGTGGGAGATATTGAATTGCCTAACTGGAAAGAAACCTATCAAACGCTTCGAGACAAACACCTCACCATGATCGAAAACATGAAGGTGTCTTTGGACTTTAACATCGAAGAACTTGAAACCAAATTCTTTAATGCAGTGGAGTACTTAACAGCTTCGGTTACGTTTGTTGACAGCGAAGAATATTTAAGCATTGCTCAAAAAAACGGGAAAAACATTTTAGCAGAAGGTGCACAAGGATCATTACTAGATATTGATTTTGGCACTTATCCTTTTGTTACTTCCTCGAATACCACAGCCGCAGGCGCATGTACAGGATTGGGCATTGCGCCTAATAGAATCGGTGAGGTTTTTGGTATATTTAAAGCGTATACCACACGGGTGGGAAGCGGTCCGTTTCCCACAGAGCTTTTTGATGAAGTGGGGCAAACTATGGGGCGCGTCGGACACGAATTTGGTGCTACAACCGGACGTGCTAGGCGTTGTGGTTGGCTGGATTTGGTTGCATTAAAATATGCTGTAGAAATCAATGGCGTTACACAACTTATGATGATGAAAGGCGATGTACTGTCAGGTTTCGAGGAACTTCACGTATGTACCTCTTACACTTACCGAGGGGAGACCATTCAACACCTCCCCTACTCGTTAAACGCCGAAGAAGTGAGCCCGCAATACACTGTGTTACCAGGTTGGAAAGAAGACCTAACCAAGATGAGAAACGAACAAGAATTACCGAAAACATTCCACGACTATGTAGCCTTTATTGAGGAATATGTAGGGGTACCTATAAGCATCGTTTCTGTGGGTCCTGATCGCAGCCAGACTATTTTCCGCGCCTTTGAATAAAACCCCATGAAAGCCGTATCGTATACTTGGTTGTTGTTGTTTTTATCTTTTGGGATATGGGCACAGGAACAACAAATTGAGATACGCAAGGCAGGGTCGTTTCAGTTAGACGAGGAACAATTCCCTGGAGCAAATATCTTAGAACGAAGCGCAACACAGCAAGTGCATATGGTGCACGAGGGAATGGATGTGTGGTCTGATAAAGCCTTTTTCTACAAAAAAGAAAACCGTTTTAATGCCATTGGAAATGTACGCATTCAACAAGGCGACAGCCTTGTACTTACAAGTCAAACGGTTGATTATGATGGGAATATAAAACTTGCCGTTGCAAAAGAAAATGTAATTCTCGATAACAAAGAAATGCTCCTCAAAACAGATACACTCTATTTTGACCGCATTGCCGACAAAGCTTTTTATCCCTCAAATGGAACTGTTTACGACAGCCTTACTACAATTACAAGTAAAAAGGGGACGTATATTTCAGAAAGCAAAAAATATCAATTTGAACATCAGGTGGTCATTACCCACCCCGATTTTAAAGTTAATTCGGCAAGGTTAGATTTTTACACCGAAAGCAAACACGCCTTTTTTTACGGCAAAACCACAATCGTTGGCGAAGATTATGTAGTGCGTTGTCGTCAAGGCTTTTACGATACCCAAAACAAAATTGGATACTTTAAAAAAGAAGCTTCCATAGATTACAACAATCGCAATATTGTGGGCGATAGCATTTATTTTGACGATGCACGTCAATACGCCGATGCCACACGAAACATTCGAATTACAGACACCATCAACAATTCCTTTATAACTGGAAATTACGGACAAATTTTTAAAGCTCAAGACTCTGCCATGGTCACGCATAGGGCAGTTGCCATAAATTTGGTAGAGCAAGATTCCTTATTTATTCACGCCGACACCCTGGTTGCCACGGGACCTCCTGAAGAACGTAT
>CAZSSZ010000204.1:0-2102 GCA_964609755.1 uncultured Flavobacteriaceae bacterium
TTTTGGTTCGTTTTGTTTCAAGACAAAATGAACAGTTGAACCTTGTCAGTTCGAGTCTGCCAATGGCAGAGGCAGTAGTTATTTGTTAATGGTTAATAGTTATTAGTGCCTAAGACAGGTTTGGTATCGTTTATTCCGAGCCAAGCCGAATGGGCACTTCGGCTTCGCTCAGTGCCCGTTTCGACCTACTTAAAAAACACAAAAAAACCCCAATTTCAAAAATTATCATTAATTTAAATAAATGACGCTATTTTTCTTTTTGTCATTATTTAAATAATTTTTAGCTGTTTTAATTGCATTTGTATAGGTTTTGTAGATATTGTTTTGGGAATATAATAATCTAATGTTCCTATATTTAGCATATTAATCCTTAAAACCTAAATATCATGAAACAACTGTTTACTTTTTTATTCCTCATAGCGGGGGGTATTTTATTTTTATCGGCGCAAACAACCCTAATCAATTTTGAATCTGCAACTACATGGACTGATTTTGACGGCGGCGCAATGACAACGGTAGCAAATCCTTACAGCAATGCTTCCAATAACTCGGCTAATGTTGGGAAAATGATAAAAAGTGCAGATAAAACTTGGGGTGGAAGTTGGACAGACCTAGGTTCCGCAATTGATTTTGTAAACAACAATACACTATCAATGAAAGTATATTCTCCGAGAGCAAACGCTAAGGTGTTGTTAAAAGTTGAGAATACAAGTGATGGTACTATCAATTTCGAAAAAGAAGTTACCATGACAATGGCGAATGCATGGGAAACATTAGTTTTTGATTATTCTGCAATTAACACCTCAAACACCTATCATAAAATTGTCATAATTTTTGATAACGGAACTGCGGGTGATGGCTCAGCTAATTTTACATTTTATGTTGACGATATCACGTTGTATCAAAATAGTAGTGCTCTTAATCAAATTGATTTACCTGTAACTTTTGAAGTTTCTACAACTGATTACACAGTATCAGAGTTTGGTGGTAATACATCTACATTAGTTACAGACCCCGCAAATGCCTCTAACAAGGTAATCAAATCTACTAAAGGGGGAAGTGCGGAAACATGGGCTGGCACTACAATAGGAACTTCAAGTGGATTTGCTACAGCAATACCTTTTACGGCAACGAGCCAAAAAATGACAGTTAGAGTTTACTCTCCAACAGCAAACGTGCCAATCCGATTAAAAGTAGAAGATTCAGGAGATGCGACTAAGTCAGTTGAAACTGAAGCTACTATCACAGCTGCAAATACTTGGGAAACTTTAGAGTTTGATTTTTCAAATGAGGCAACAGGAACTGCTGCTATTAACTTAAGCTATACATATGACAAAGCTTCCATATTCTTTGACTTTGGTACTGCAGGAGGTGGTACTGCAAAAGATTATTACTTTGATGATGTGAATTTTGGGACACTAAGTTTTATAGACGTTGACTCGTCATTCAGCGTCTACCCCAACCCTATAAACGATATTATCGAAATCCGTGCTTCCCAAGCAGTACACCACGTACATATACATGACCTCACGGGCAAAGAGGTTTTACGTGCTGCGCCCAACCAAGCGCACTTTACCCTTAACACGTCTGCCTTGGGCAAAGGCGTGTATTTGTTGTCTGCGGTTTCAGACGGCAATGAAAGTACAGCAAAGTTGGTGAAATAACCAGCATTGTTGATTTTTCTGTTTCTGTAAGAGCCTCGCATCTTTTTTAGGTGCGGGGTTTTTTTAAAGGCAAAGCCTTTAGTTAATAGGCAATAGTGATTAGTTAATGGTTATTAGTGCCTATGGTAGGTTTGGTGTCGTTTATCCCAAGCCGGGGGTTTTTTCAAGACAAAATGAACACCAAAACATACATTCATTTCTTAGGTAATGGCTTCATAACAACAGCGTGAAGAAAATCAAAAGGATGCCGTTAAAAACTAAAATCTGTTTGAGCGAGCTATGCTCGTGAGTTCTTTTAGTTTAGGCAGGAGTGCAGATTTTTAGCTGATGGTATGCTGCCTTGAATTTTTGGTTCGTTTTGTTTCAAGACAAAATGAACAGTAGAACCTTGTCAGTTCGAGCTTGTCTACTGCAAGCAGGCCTGCCTTGCCGCAGGCA
>CAZSSZ010000205.1:0-2053 GCA_964609755.1 uncultured Flavobacteriaceae bacterium
AGACGGGGGAAATCATTCAGAAATTACCCCTAGATAAAGCGTATTTTGGAGAGGGGCTAACCCATTTCGGAGGAAAAATCATCCAACTGACGTGGAAAAAGAAGTTGGGCTTTGTGTACAATCCATCCGACTTGACCCTCGAAAAATCGTTTAAATTCACCCAAAGTCCCGAAGGTTGGGGAATTTGCAACGACGGAAAAGTGCTTTACAAAACAGACGGCAGTCAAAAATTATGGACACTTGACCCAAATACTTTTGAAGAACTCGATAGCAAAGACATCGTAACCCACAACACCTATCTATCTAAAGTCAACGAAATGGAGTACGTAGATGGAATGATTTACGGAAACACCTATCAGTTTAACAAAGATGTGGTGGTTATCATCGACCCAAAAACAGGAATCGTGAATGGCGTGGTGGATTTTTCGGGTCTAAAGAAAAAGGTTCAGCAACACAATCGCTTAGATGTATTTAATGGCATTGCCTATCACCCCAAACGAAAAACCTTTTTTGTAACCGGAAAATACTGGGATAAACTATTTGAAGTAAAAATCATTGAAAAACAATAGACTACATATTTTTTTAAAAGCTTCCTTACTTCTTAGCGGAGTGGTTCTACTCTGCTTTTCCAGCAGTTGTCGCAGCGACTTTACATTCCGTCCCGTACAACAAAGTGAATTGCGTTTTAGTAGCGATACCGTTTATTTGGATACCATTTTTACAGGGATTAGCTCTGCCACCTATACCTTAAAAGTTTATAATACCGCTGACGATCCGGTATCCATTCCATCGATAAACTTAGCTAAAGGAGAAGCTTCAAATTTCAGGTTAAACGTAGATGGTATGCATGGAAAATCATTTTCCAACATAGAACTACTTCCCAAAGACAGTATGTATGTGTATGTGGAAACCACTGCAGACATTGCTAAATTAACAAGTGACAAAACGCAGTTTTTATACGAAGACCTACTCCAATTTGCTGATATTGAAGAAGTTACACTCATGACCCTTGTGCAAGATGCTGTATTTCTCTACCCTGAAAAAAACGATACAGGCATCAAAGAAAGCATTCCCATTGGCATTGACGACCAAGGGAACACGGTTGGTATTGAAGGTTTTTTCTTAGAAGACAATGAACTTGTATTCACGAATGAAAAGCCCTATGTCGTATATGGCTATATGGGAGTTCCCAAAGGGAAAACCGCTGTTTTTGAGGCAGGTGCGCGTATTCATTTTCATAAGAACTCTGGAATAATAGTAGCAAAAGATGCGAGTATACATGTGAATGGTACTCCAAGCAATGACCAAGAAACGCTGGAAGGTGAGGTTATTTTTGAAGGAGACAGGCTAGAACCACTCTATGATTTTATTCCAGGGCAATGGGGTGCCATTTGGCTAACTGCAGGAAGCACACAACACAAATTTAATCACCTAACAATAAAGAATGCCACGGTGGGTATTTTAATGGATTATAACGATGAAACGGCTCAACCAACACTAACGCTGAAAAATACCCAAATTCACAACAGCGCAGTGGCAAACTTATGGGGAAAAACAGCGCATATTTATGCAGAGAACAGCGTGTTTGGAAACGCTGGGCAAACCTCATTTTTTGGAAGTATTGGAGGGAAATATCATTTTGTGCACTGCACATTTGCCAATTATTGGAACAAAGGTTTTCGCAATACACCTGCAGTACTCCTCAATGATTATGTTCGGGTCAGTGATGATGAAAATTTCGTTAAGCCCCTAGAAGAAGCCACTTTTGAGAACTGTATCATTGAAGGTAATCAGTTTGTGGAATTTTACGCAGAGCAGGCGGGAACAGAAGCTTTTAACTTTAAGCTAAACCACACAGCATTGCAATTTGAAAGTTCGAGTCAAGCTGTAATCGATAATCCATTTTTTGATTGGAACAACTCCACATACTATAACCAAATTATACGCAACGGAAACCCGGGGTTTGTGCTCCCCGAAGAAAACGATATGCGTATTTCGCAAGAAAGTGATTTTATCCAAAAAGGAGATGCCACTATTGGCGCTCAAATACCAG
>CAZSSZ010000206.1:0-2029 GCA_964609755.1 uncultured Flavobacteriaceae bacterium
GAGGCCCTAATTCATCCTACTCACTTACAGCAACCCAAAAAATACTGGCCCTTTTAGTATCACCAATGAAAGTATTTGGTTTTTTAAGGCAACGTCATAGACACTCGCAGTAGGGCTTAACCTACTGATTAACTCTATGACTAACACCACCTTCCTATGCCCACAGCGACACTCTAGGCTAATGTGATTGTTGATTATCGTCTGTATTTAGGTCATGTTTGTATCAAATTGATATATGCGAGACCGATATGTGGAAATTACCAAAATTGATAGGAACCTGGTTTGCAGTTAGCATAGTGGGGATGTCTAGCCTAGCAGCGGAACAAACATGCACGATGGTGAACACTGGTATGTATGATGGATTACTATCTAGGGTACCTTTTCTTGCCAAAACAAAAAATGAATTAAAGAGCGCAAAATCTATTCAAGTCAATGGTCAGGATTTGACACTAGCTGGACGTACAAAACAACTTGGTGTCACAGGTAAATGGACCTCGTTTGTAAACATAAGATGTAAGAGAAATAATAATGACTGGTCTCCCTGTGGCGAACCTAGCGCAAAATTTTCTCTTTCAAAAGTCAGCGATAACAAGATTGTGGGGAGCATCCATATTCCATGGGAATATGGCAGTATGTATCCACCTTTGTTCAAGATTGAATATACCTGCAAGCAAGACGGTAACGCTTCTAAGCAACCACGTCTGACGAACTCAGCTAAACCAAACTCAGCGCCTCAGGATAATATTCGATCCATTTTTAATTTGTACTCAATGCAAAAAAGAAAAGAAATTCAGTTGGCATTAAAAAAAGAAGGGTTTTACAGGTCGTCCATCGACGGGCTTTACGGGAAAGGTACAAGACGTGCAATTGAAGATTTTGCAACTCAAAATGGCTACTCTATTTCAAATGAAAGAGGTGTAACTAAAATATTAACCAGTGTTCTGAAAGGAGCAGTTGTAGAAGAACCTAAACAGGTCGTTATCGCAACAACAGTGAATGTAACAAAATCAGAACCTAAAGCTGACGGTGGGATGGCAACTTCTGTAGAAACACCAAACCTTGTAAAATCGTCAATTGACTTCCAAAATTTGGAAAACGTACAAACAATGGTCCAGGCTCAACGCCTAATTGACGAAGTGCAAGCCGCAATTTTGATGTATATGGCAATACGTGAAGTCGTGATTGAGCAACCCCAAACAACGAAAGAAAGAGTGCTGGATGTTGTCGATAACGAAATAAGCCGCATGCAAAAGCAGAAACTGAGGTTGCAGGAACGATTGACTAAAAGGTTTACAACGCCAATCAAGCCTACTAATGCGAATTTGCAAGTCTCGGCCTTTAGAGCATCAGAGACTTTTCCAAAAGTACCTTTTTACATTCCAGGTACCAATGAGATAGGTGAAACCATTGTTACCCCAAGAGTTTCGGATCAAGGTATTTTAAATTATAAATTTGACTTTATCGATCCTGTCGCAGCGTACGATAACGTAAGAGATTCTGTACTGATCCCCCATGACAGCATCGGTGAATTTATCACTGGTATGGGTAAAATCGATGAATGGACACAAGTTGCGCAAGAAAATAACGTTAATAGGCGGATTTCAAAAACTGCGGCATGTATTCCTAGTGGTGCATGTGAGGAAAAAAAGGCTGGAAAATCATCGGCAGAGTTGGTCTTTCAAATCTATGAAGACGGCAGCACCTCTGGACGCATGCAAATCAACAAAGGGCAGTTCAGTGTAGGGTATAATATGTCTGTGGAGTCGACAATCCTCCTACAAGCATATCTGATTTATATGAGAGACCTTGGAGCGAAGGAATTTAACGTGGGTGTAATGTCGGATGCAGAGGTCCTAGAATTATTCGACTAGCAAAGAACAAGATCACAAAAAAGTAAGGTAGCTGTCTCTGCTACCTTTAACTTACAACTGTCTCATACTTTCATAGAAGTCAGTTGCTTTCTCAGTGCATCCAACTCATAACCCTGACCATACTTCGATCCAATGGTTCCAATAGATGACCAACCACC
>CAZSSZ010000207.1:0-2018 GCA_964609755.1 uncultured Flavobacteriaceae bacterium
GTGATTTTTTTATCACATTATTTGGCCATATATAGTGTTTGTTTTGGGCAATTATTCAATTTGTAGGTAGTGCACATACGCATCCTTTCAAGTCGTATTTTGATGTGGATTTATTGATTAATGTTAGTAGTTTATTACCAATAAAAATAAAAGAGAGCAGTAAAATGAGCGATAGTTCGCATACACACAGCTACTTTTTGTGGCACATAGCGCGTATTTTGTTAACACTGGCAATAGTTGGTTTGCCAATTTTGGGCGGTATGTATGGCGTTTCCGTCCTACTTTGACATTGTTAACAGCCTTGGATTAATCGCGTTCTACATTTACGTGAACTTGTATCACTAGTAACTGTAACGAAATAGCCGTTTTGAGTTCTAAGGTTTGGGCCCAATCCGAATTGGTAACTTGTATTAAGCTTGATAGTTCAGCAGCAATCGAAATTGCTCAAAGAAAGCTATCAAATGTTTGTTGAAATGTACTCAGCCATTTGTGTGCCGAAATGATGCAAATTAAGTATTTGTTGTTGAGTTTATAAAACCCATAATGATTCTTAAAAACTTACTACTTCTGGGGATTTTAGGTAAGACAACCATGTTTCGGATACGTTAAAGTGACGATTTTCGCGCTGAGTTGGTAGAATTATCTCTTATTGTTCTGTTTAAGTAGACTACCATTAGATACATACAAGTTAACGAGCTTTGTCTGAGTTTTCTTAATGCCAAGGGAAGTTAAATTATTCGTGGAGCTAACCGATGAAACTTGTTAGTTTTCTTGCAATGAAAATCTATTTGGTAAGTAGTCAAATAGTCTTTTCACAAGGCTTCGATAAAGGTTTCGGAGCATATATGCTTGGGAATTATTCTGAGGCAATTATTGAATGGCGGCATAAAGCAAGTTTAGGCAGTGCAACAGCAATGGCAAACTTAGGAAACATGTATGAAGTAGGAGCTGGCGTTGAAGAAG
Organism: uncultured Flavobacteriaceae bacterium; assembly: GCA_964609755.1. Taxonomy (GTDB): domain Bacteria; phylum Bacteroidota; class Bacteroidia; order Flavobacteriales; family Flavobacteriaceae; genus UBA7446. The sequence continues at coordinate 964 of CAZSSZ010000207.1, forward strand.
ATAAGGTTTTGTCTCATCAATGGTACAATTTAGCAGCATCGAACGGTGACGTTGCGGCACGCAAGAACAAAAAAAACTTAGAACACAAAATGACGCAACTACAAATTACGAATGCAATTAGACAAGCAAAAAAATGCATGCTTAGTGGTTATTTAGATTGCGAATAATTTTTTGTAAAATAAATCTTAAGCCAAAATGGGGCTAATATAAATTATGAATGTGCTTTAGATGGATTTGGTTTTATTAGAGCAATTTAAATACAATAAAATTTTTTAGCATTAAGTATAATTTGGGGACCTCAATTATGACCATGTTCTATGGGGACCGCTGTCGAGGTGGACGAAAGTTTGGTAGCTTCCCACACCGCCTTTAGTGTTGGCTCTAACTATTTTTGCCAGGTTTTTGATACCGGTGCCGGGGATTGAAAAATCTATAGCTTTACCCAAAATATGCATTGAGTTTTGAGCTACTTTATGGCTGTTTCGTCTTAAATACTCATTAGTTTTTTTTGATCTGAACCCAGAGTGTACGTTTACTGATAGAATACTATTTGTCCCAGAACAATTTAAGCAAACTTTTAGAAAATCGTTTAATACGACTTTATCAAAGTTCTTAATTTCGTTTGTTCTCCAATCCTTCAGGAAGGAATTTAATTTTGACAGATCTTGATTAGATAATTTGTAGTTTTTTGGAAACTGAAAGGAAATCTCTTCTTTTGTATTCGAGTTTACTAGATGCAAATTTAATTTTTTATTAATTTGGATATGAGAAATTCGATTTGATTTAAGCTCACCTAAGTTACGTAGTTCAGGTTCTGGATCATTGTATAGCTCTAACCCAGTAAATTTATTGTTACTGATTGGGTTTTTTTGATCAGAAAATAATCCAAGGCCGCGATTAAAGTCTACAAGTGGCTTTGCATCCACGAAGGTTGGCAGAAGAGCCAAAGAAAAGAACGCGCGCCGTGTTATTTTTTTTTGAACTGCCATGTACTAGATAAGCAACTATTGTACCAAGCTGATTTAGGTAAACAAATACCATGCAAAATGAATTAT
>CAZSSZ010000208.1:0-2014 GCA_964609755.1 uncultured Flavobacteriaceae bacterium
GATGAAATCCGCGAAACGGTAATGAGCAACCGCAGGGTATTGGCGGTAAAAGCCCTGTCTAGACGAAAAGTTAAAGGGGTTATTCATGGGAGTAGTAAAACAGGGAGTATTGTTTATATCGAGCCCGAAACGACCTTACAGTATACCCAAGAACTTCAAAATTTAATCTATGACGAAAAAGAGGAGGTGGATGCCATTCTTCGTGCGCTTACTGATTATATGCGCCCTTTTTCGAACGATTTCCTTCAGTTTGCTGCGTTTTTAACGCTTATTGATACGCATGCTGCCAAAGCACATTACGCCAAAGAAATGAACGCCGTAATGCCTGTTATGAGTGAACATCAAGAAATTGATCTCAAGAAGGCCTACCATCCCCTACTCTATCTGAGTAACAAACAGAAGAAAAACACCACCTATCCACAAGATATGCATTTGCATCTCGAAAACCGAATTATGGTTATTTCGGGGCCAAATGCTGGAGGAAAAAGTATCACTTTAAAAACCATCGGGCTTTTACAACTGATGCTGCAAAGCGGTTTTCTAATTCCAGTAGATGCGCAAAGCCATGTGGGCGTTTTTGAGCGTATTCTGACGGATATTGGTGATAATCAATCCATTGAAAATGAATTGAGCACCTACAGTTATCGCCTTAAAAACATGCAGCGTTTTCTAAAAAAATGCGATGCCAAAACGCTGTTTTTAATTGACGAATTTGGTACGGGTTCAGACCCGGAATTGGGGGGTGCACTAGCAGAAATCTTCTTGGAAGTGTTCTATGAGCGAGATTCTTTTGGCGCGATTACCACACACTACTCCAATCTAAAACTACTCGCCAACGAATTGCCCCACATGACCAATGCCAATATGCAATTTGATGGGAAAAGCCTACAGCCCACCTTCCATTTGGTAACCGGAGAAGCAGGCAGTTCTTTTACCTTTGAAGTAGCCGAAAAAAACGGGATTCCCTACAGCCTTATCAATCGGGCTAAGAAGAAAATTGAACGCGGAAAAGTGCGCTTTGACGCCACCATTGCAAAGCTGCAAAAAGAGCGTGCTTCGATGACAAAAACGAATAAGGCACTGCAAGAGTCATCGATTAAAAATCAAAAAGAAAACGAAAAATTGGAAACCCTTAACGCTAAAGTCAAGGAGAAATTAGAACGTTATCAGGAATTGTTTGACCAAGATCAGCGTATGATTGTGCTGGGGAACAAAGTTAATGACGTTGCCGAGCGCTATTTTGTAACCAACAAAAAGCGGCCCCTTATTGCTGAATTGCTGCGTATTGTGGAAACCGAAAACGCAAAACGCAAACGAAAATCGGCTGTAGCGCACAAAAAGGAGCAGCAAGAGAAGAAGAAACTCAAAGCTGAAATTACCCAAAAAGTGGAAGTGGTCAGGGAAGAAAAGAAGCAAAAAGCAGCAGAACAACCCAAAGCAAAACCACGTCCAAAAGTCGACTTTAAAATTGGCGACAAAGTGCGCATGTTTGACGGTAAAGCCGTGGGCACTATTGACACGCTAGAAAAGAAAAAAGCCATCGTTAACTATGGCGTTTTTACCACTCAGGTCAATGTGGAAGCCTTAGAATTGGTCTCTAGAGCAAAGTAATGGAACAAGCGGTTTTGGTGTATGATAGTACGTGTTTGTTGTGTAGCAAATCGACGCGATTTATACTCAAATACGACACCAATGCACATTTTCTTTTTTCTACATTTCAAAGTGAATTTTCAAAAAAACACAGCCTTTCTCCTGACTCTGTGGTTGTGGTTACTCCCAAAGAACAACAACTACAACAGCACCATGCAGTGCGCTATGTGATCACACAATTACCTAAATTCAGGTGGTTGCGGTTTGTGTTTGTGTTAACGCCATCATTCCTGCAAAAAGGGATTTATACACTTGTGGCAAAAAATAGAAAGCGTTGGTTTGGCAGCCATAGTTGTATGCTACCCCATCAGATTAGCGAGCGTTTTATTGCTTAGGATAATTATCATCCCAATTTTTGACTTTC
>CAZSSZ010000209.1:0-2004 GCA_964609755.1 uncultured Flavobacteriaceae bacterium
GGTTTGGCATTTCTACAGCTAATGTATTAACGCGCTCCGAATACGTGAAAACATGCAGGTAGGAAACATCAAGCTCATTTAGAAAATGATAGGTCTCCATAAAGTGTGCATCTGTTTCCCCAGGGAAGCCCACAATAACATCTACACCAATACACGCATGTGGCATCCGTGATTTGATTTGCGCAACACGTTTGGCATACAACTCACGTTGATACCTTCGGCGCATAGCAGCCAAAATAGCATTGCTTCCACTTTGCAATGGAATGTGAAAATGCGGAACAAATCGCTTGGATTGCCCCACAAAATCTATCGTTTCTTGACGAAGTAAATTCGGCTCAATAGAGGAAATGCGGATACGCTCCAGGCCTTCGACCTCATCTAACGCATGCACCAAATCAAAAAAAGTGTGTTCGTGTTTTTTTGCGCCAAACTCGCCCTTACCAAAATCCCCAATATTCACCCCAGTAAGCACAATTTCTTTGATGTCTTGCGCAACAATTTCTCGCGCTTGACGCAAGATATTTTCCAGCGTATCGCTTCTCGAAAATCCACGTGCCAACGGAATGGTGCAATAGGTACATTTATAATCACAACCATCTTGCACTTTTAAAAACGCACGCGTGCGTTCTCCAATGGCATAACTGCCCACATATTGCTCCACTTCGTCTATGGCACACGCATGAACAGCACTTTTGGCAGACGCTTTACTTTCTATAAAATCCACCACATTGAACTTTTCGTTTGCGCCCAATACCAAATCCACGCCATCAAGTGCAGCTAAGGCTTCAGGTTTGAGCTGCGCATAGCAGCCAATAGCAACCAAAAACCCTTCGGGATTTTGTTTTAGGGCTTGCTTTACGATGGTTTTAAATTTTTTATCGGCATTTTCCGTAACCGAACAGGTATTTATCACATACACATCTGCCGGACTGTCAAACGAAGTTTCGGTATAACCCGCTGCGGTAAATGAACGTGCAATGGTAGAGGTTTCTGAAAAATTCAGCTTACACCCTAACGTATAAAACGCAACTGTTCCCGAACCGGACATGTGAAAATTTTTGGCAAATATACTATGAAACCCAAAAGAACTCTAGTATTAAAGGCGTTCGTGAATGTGGATTAAATTTCAATCGAAATATTCACTTTTCCGCCGAGTCCCTTTTCAACAATATCGTAAAGCGTTTTTAAGGTCAAATTACCACCATTGTTTTCAACTCTTGAAATATAGGTGCGTTTTTTCTGTATTAACTCGGCAAGTTGTTGTTGGGTTAGGTTTTTTTCTTCTCTTGCATTTCGCAACAGCAACCCTATTTTAAACGATTCAAAGTCTCTTTCAAGTTCGTCTCTGCGGTCGGTTCCCTTTTTCCCATAAACCGTATCTTTTATCTCTTTCCAACTTTTAGTTTCCATATTCATTCCTTTTTTCTTGATAATAGTCACGCATCAATTTGACTGCTTTTTCAATTTCCCTAACAGGTGTTTTTTGAGATTTTTTAACAAAACCATTAAGTAGAATTACTAATTTCCCTTTATCAAAAAAACAAAAGACCCTCCAAATATTTGACCCTAACTTTATTCGAGCCTCATAAAGCCCTTTTTGCGTTTTTATTGGAGCCAAATATGTTTTCGGTACATGTTGATAGGTTTCAATTATCTCAATGACTTTATATATCTTATTTTGTATTTTTCGAGGTTGAGCAAGAAGAAAATCTTCAAAATAGTTTTTATACTGTATTACTTGCCTAACCCTTTCCATTTATGCAAAGGTAACTTAAAAGTTACAAATAGCCATGAAAAGTATTAATGTGTTTCAGGCACAGATGGTCAACAATTTTTCCTATGAAGAACGGTATGATGCGGTATCCTCAAAAACAGCAGTTAAAGCTGCTTCTACTTCGGCATCCAATTCGTATCCACGGCGTGCCATCACCACACGAACTGTTTCCAAAACTTTATCCAGTTTATTTTCGGTCATACCCTGTGCGCCACCTCGAGAAAAACTCG
>CAZSSZ010000210.1:0-1979 GCA_964609755.1 uncultured Flavobacteriaceae bacterium
TATCAAAGGCATCATCGTCTGGAGTTAGTATTTCTTCGCAGCCTTTTACTGCCAAGGCGTTCGTTCCACCCTCGGGGAGTATGTACATCTCGCCATGAATTTGCTGTAAATATTTTACCATACTACCCTGTTCTTTTAGGGCATATTCTTCTCTGGAAACAAAGACCAACTGCATACCGTTTTGTTGGCATTTTTCAAGGGTTGGATTTAAAGGTTTGTGTGCCAATTCATCGCCACGCACTAAGCCAATAGCCGTAATATTTTTTTGATTTGCCATTGCGGCTACGGCTGCCAAATGATTGGAATAGGCGCCGCCAAACGTGAGGAGCGCTTTGGCTTTTGACTGCTGAAACGCTTCGATATTATACACCAACTTTCGCCATTTGTTTCCCGAAGCAAGCGGATGGAGCCTATCCTCGCGCTTGATATGCACCGAAAACCCGTGTTGCGCAAACTCGGGTAAATAAAGGGATTGGTTTTTAGCCTTCAATAGCATGCCCAAAAATAATTGATGTTTAGATAATAATTTTAATACATTTTCGATTTAATGTAGTTCTAGGCATATGAGAAGGGAAACGTTTGTAAAGTCTTGCAAAAAATAATTTCTTAGCTTTATAAAAATTTTAAATCAAATGGAAAGCATAGAAATAGACATATTAGACCCAAAGGCTGAACGTTTGCTTAAAAATTTAGCAGACATGAATCTAATTAAAATAACAAGTAAAAAAACAAAATCAGATTTTTCTGCGCTACTCAATAAACTTAGGTCAAAACCAACAGGGGAAATTTCATTAAAAGAAATTACGGCTGAAGTTGAAGCTGTTAGGAGCAAAAGACATGAAAAAAAATAAAGTAATCCTTGATACCAATCTGTGGATTAGCTTCTTAATTACCAAAAATTTTAGTTCTCTCGACAAACTCATTGAAAAGAATCATATTGAATTTGTGTTTTCAGTAGAACTACTTGAGGAATTTGTTGATGTAGTAAGTCGACCAAAGTTCAAGAAACATTTTTTGAAGAGAGATATAGAGAAAATTCTTGACTATTTCAACGAATATGGAATATTGATAAAAGTCAAAACAAGCGTCCATCTCTGCAGAGACCAAAAGGATAACTTTCTGCTTAACTTAGCCATTGATGCAAAAGCAGATTATTTGATAACCGGAGACAATGACTTGCTGATTTTGAATACTATTGAACAAACAACCATATCTACATATACCAGTTTTATCAAGCAAATTAGCTAAATAATCAAGTCTTACAGCATTTATATAAATGCCGTTTTCGGCATGTTTTTTGTGTATTTTTATAAAAAATGACACTATGAAACGGTTTTTCCTCTTTGCTACTGCCCTACTTCTTACGTCTTGTGCTGCCATTCGTGTGAGTAGCGATTACGATACCGGCGTTGATTTTACCAGCTACACCACCTATGCGTTTTTTAAACCTGGGATAGATAAGGTTGAAATTTCTGATTTAGACAAACGTCGCGTGTTACGTGCGCTTGAAAATGCGCTTGCGACAAAAGGATTTACCGCTTCTGAGAACCCTAACGTATTGGTAAGTTTCCATACCAAAGCTGAAAAAAATGTCCGCGTTAGTGACAGCTATCTCGGTTGGGGCGGTCCTTTTTATGGTCCTTACGGCGGTTGGGGCTGGGGCTGGGGATTTAACAGACCCTATAACGTAAACACCTCCACAACGGGTGTACTCTACATTGACCTTATTGATGCCACCACCAAAAAACTCATTTGGCAAGGAAAAGGCACAGGAATCCTTAGTAGAGGAACACCGCAAGAACGAGAAGAGCGCATCAACGCTTTTGTAATGGAAATCATGGAAGCCTATCCGCCCAGCAGTGAATAGGTTACTTAGGTAAAATTAGTGACTTACTGCACTACCAAATCTTTAGCGGCTGCTAGAGCATTGGCAATACCATCGGGGTTCTTGCCACCGGCAGTAGCAAAAAACGGCTGTC
>CAZSSZ010000211.1:0-1955 GCA_964609755.1 uncultured Flavobacteriaceae bacterium
GACACGGACGAATGGGCACTCGAAAACGGCTATGTCAGCGTTGTTCCCGTGCATTTTGACATGACTGCACATCACAGTATTCAAAAGCTAAACACATGGGATTTTTAAAACAGCCATTGCGTCGGGGAATCCTTTTTGGTATTGGAATTCCTGTGTTTCTGTTGGGAATACTTCTTTTGATTTTTGACCTGCAAGGCAAAGACATAAAGGCTGCTGCGCTACCGGGCATCGCTGCCCTTTGCGCCCTCCCAAATTTGTTGCTTTTCTTCAGGGCACTTCGAAAAAACAAAGATGCGCAAGCCTATGGCATTTTGGTAAGTACCATCTTGTGGGCTTTGTTTACCTTTGGCATAAAGCTTTTTGGATGAAGTATTACGTCATTGCGGGAGAGGCGTCGGGTGATTTGCACGGAGCAAATTTGCTACGGGCATTACAACAAAAAGACCCAAACGCTAAGGTTAGGGCGTGGGGTGGTGACCGCATGCAAGCACAGGGCGCAAGCCTTGTGAAGCATTACCGCGAATTGGCATTTATGGGGTTTTGGGAGGTTGCCAAAAACCTTCGCACCATTCTAAAAAACATACAGTTTTGCAAAGAAGATATTGCTGCTTATACACCCGACGCTCTGATTTTAATCGACTATCCCGGATTTAATTTGCGCATTGCCGAATGGGCAAAAACTCAAGGGATTCCAGTACATTATTACATCAGTCCGCAAGTGTGGGCGTGGAAAGAAAACAGGGTAAAAAAAATGAAGCAGGCTATTGATTACCTGTACGTGATTTTACCTTTTGAAAAACCATTTTTTGAGGAAAAACACCGTTTTCCTGTTGATTTTGTAGGGCATCCCCTACTTGACGAAATCGCACAATTTGATGCCGGGTCAGATGAAGATTTTAGAGCCGAGAACAAGCTACCCAAAGACAAACCCATCGTTGCCTTACTTCCTGGAAGTCGTATGCAGGAAGTAAAAAAAATGATTTCTGTTATGGCAGCAACGGCAACCCAATTCCCCGATCATTGCTTTGTGGTAGCGGCAACCCCTCACTTAGACCCTTCACTTTTTGAAAGCCTACCAGTGTATATAGTAAAAAACAAAACCTACACTCTTTTGTCACATGCCACGGCAGCATTGGTTACCAGCGGCACAGCAACATTAGAAACCGCCCTTTTTGAAGTGCCACAAGTGGTGTGCTACAAAACCAGTGCACTTAGCTATATTATTGGAAAACAAGTGATTAAACTCCCTTTTATCTCGTTGGTAAATTTAATCTTAGACACAGAAGCCGTTCCAGAACGTATCCAATCAGCGTGTAATCCAAAACAATTGGCAACAGATTTGACCACTATTTTAAAAGGCGAAAAGCGGAATGAACAATTATCGGCCTATAAAACTCTAAAAGCCAAACTAGGGGGTAGTGGTGCCAGTGAAAAAGTAGCCGCACTTATTACAGAACGAACAAATGCGTAAAATCCTTTTTACTGTACTTGCCTTAAGCCTAGTTAGCTGCGGTAGCTTTAGAAAGGGTACAAAAATGAAACCCCGAGACGGTGTGGTGCACTATGCCAAAGCCTATCTGGGTACGCCTTACGCCTATGGCGGAAACACAAAAAGTGGTATTGATTGCTCAGGACTGATTTACAACGCCTATCGCCAGCAGGGTATTCGTGTGCCTAGAACAGTTGACGCGCTACGAAAAAAAGGAAAACGCATTTCTGTAGATAGGGCAAAAAAAGGGGATATTATCTTTTTTAGAACTTCAAGGAAACGCAAACTTACCCATGCCGGAATCGTGGTGAGTAGTCGTGGGGGAATGCCGCAATTTATTCACGCCTCCACCTCAAAAGGCGTGATGATTTCGTCCTTAGAAACCGCCTATTGGAAAAAGGCATACGCACAAACCCGAAGGCTCCTCAAAAAATAAAATTGTACCTTGGAGTATGCCTCATCCTAG
>CAZSSZ010000212.1:0-1950 GCA_964609755.1 uncultured Flavobacteriaceae bacterium
TAATGTTTTCTGTTTCATTCTGTGGTCTTTTTACCAATGAACGCTAACGGTCTCGGCTATGAGTAGTTGCGTGGGTTAGCGGTTAATTTAGCAAGTACACACCAAACTGAAAATCCTTGCGGATTTTCGGAAGTAAACTAGAACAAGCAATTACTTATAGGCATTGTTAGCAAATGTTTTTATTTCGATTTGTCTTTGACAATATCCAATTATTCTATCATTATTTTTAGATAATTCGTTTAATATATATTTTTGGTTTTCATTTATAGCTTTAATTTTCTCGACTTGTGTTTCGTTGATTTGTTTTACTTTTTCCACTTTGTCAAATTCTGCTTTTGCCAAATCTTCAAGCATTTTACTAATTTCGGTTATTCTTGTTTGTAAAAAATTAAAAATTATTAAACCAATATTAAAAGCAATAATTGTTGAAGTTAACTTGTTGTTTTCAACTTGATTATCAAGATTTAACCAAGTTATAATTATAATTGGTAAAAAATAATAAACAAAAAAAGCAAACAATTTGATAAATCCTTTCGCTTCTTCTTTCTCTTTGGTAATTGAGTCAATACCAAGTTTAACTACAACTACAAGAATTGTCAAGACTACTTTTGAAAAGTATGGGTTTTCTGTTATTTTATACATTTTGATTAAAATTAACCCCCCCCTGGCGCGCGTCTGTGACGCGTGACTAACCTTGTTTAAAAAGGTACCTGTTATAGACGCGCACTAGATAGGATGTATCGTCCTAACTCCAAAAAAGTAAAAAATGAAAGGCGTAGGTCAGTTCAGTTTAAACAATTTTGGGGTTTTGTTTACCGCTAATGTAACAAAAAATCAATACAGCACCGCATTGTGTTGGCAGTTGGGTTTGTTTATCTTTGCAGCGCAATTTACACCTATGAACAAACGCGTACTTTTAATGATTTTAGACGGTTGGGGCATCTCCCCCGACCCTGCAGTTTCGGCAGTAGACCAAGCCAACACCCCGTTTATGGATAGCCTTTCCCAAACCGCTGTGCATAACGTGCTGCACACCGACGGCATGCACGTAGGGCTGCCCGAAGGACAAATGGGCAATAGCGAGGTAGGACACGTAAACCTCGGCGCGGGGCGTGTTGTCTATCAAGACCTAGCAAAAATCAATATGGCGGTGGCGCAAAACACCCTAAAAGACGAAGCCGTACTCAAGGAAGCCTTTGCCTATGCCAAAGCCAACGACAAAGCGGTGCATTTTGTAGGCTTGGTTTCAGATGGGGGTGTGCATGCACACATCAACCATTTGGAGGGCTTGCTCAAAGCGGCACACGAAGCCGAAGTACCCAAAAGCTATGTCCATGCCTTTACCGATGGGCGTGACGTTGACCCCAAATCGGGGATTGGCTTTTTGACCAAAGTGCAAGAGTGCTGTGCCACTACCAATGCGCATGTGGCAAGTGTGATTGGGCGGTATTTTGCCATGGATCGTGACCAACGTTGGGAGCGTGTCAAAAAAGCCTACGACTTACTCGTGCACGGCACCGGAACACAAACCGAAAACCTTATTGAGGCGATGCAAGCCAATTACGATGCCGGCACCACAGACGAGTTTATCGAACCTATTGTACTTCCTGAACATGGCGATTTTTCCAATAGTCGCATCAAGGAGAACGATGTGGTCATCTTCTTTAATTTCCGCACTGATCGTGGGCGTCAGCTTACGCAAGCACTTAGCCAACAGGCCTTTCACGAGCAAAACATGCTCCCGCTTTCGCTACACTATGTTACGCTGACCAATTACGATGAGTCTTTTAAAGGAGTTAAGGTCGTTTACGACAAAGAAAACATTGAGCAAACGCTGGGCGAAGTCCTTGCCAATGCCGGAAAAACACAAATACGCATTGCCGAAACCGAAAAATACCCACACGTTACCTTTTTCTTTAACGGCGGACGGGAAACGCCTTTCGATGGCGA
>CAZSSZ010000213.1:0-1878 GCA_964609755.1 uncultured Flavobacteriaceae bacterium
TTTTTTAATTTATTTTTCAATGCAAACTTAGGGGGGCATTGTATACTTTGTGTTAATCACGTGTTATTAAAAATTACTTTTTATGTTTCGAAATTGTTAAGGCGTTTTATTTTGGGCAGTTAAGCGAACTTATCTAAATTGCACGCATGCAATGGGACCAACTTTTATCACTGCGCCGCTATGGCGACAACCAAAAACGTTTACGTGCCGAACAAGACCCCACTCGAAGTGGTTTTGAGGTAGATTATGACCGTGTCATTTTTTCGGCAGCCTTTCGAAACTTGCAAGACAAAACCCAAGTGATTCCGTTTTCAAAAACGGATTTTGTGCACACCCGACTCACGCACTCCCTCGAGGTTTCAGTAGTGGGCAGAAGTTTAGGGCGATTGGTAGGGCAACAGCTACTAGCAAAATATCCTGAGTTGGCTGTTGCTGGCTATACCCCCAACGATTTTGGTGCCATCGTGGCGGCAGCATCTTTGGCACACGACATTGGTAATCCGCCTTTTGGACACAGTGGTGAGCAAGCCATTGGCGATTATTTTGCGCATGGCGCAGGCGCGCAATACAGTTCCCAACTTTCCGATGCCCAATACCACGACCTCACCCATTTTGAGGGTAACGCCAACGGGCTTAAAATTTTAATGGAATCCCGACCGGGTATCCCTGGCGGTTTGCGCCTAAGCTATGCTACCTTGGGGGCATTTACCAAATACCCCAAAGCATCGCTCCCACACCGTCCCACAACGCACGTGGCAGACAAAAAATTTGGCTTTTTTCAAGCACAACAAGCCGATTATAACGCTGTTGCCCAAGAATTGGGGCTCGTTCAAGATAAAAAGATATTACGCCATCCGTTGGCGTTTTTGGTTGAGGCAGCAGACGATATTTGCTACACCCTTATTGACTTTGAAGACGGTATCAATTTGGGATGGATCTCAGAAGATTATGCTTTGGAGTACCTTATCAATTTGGTAAAAGACAATATCAATAGCAAAAAATACCAAACGCTAACCACCAAAAAAGACCGTTTGGCTTATTTGAGAGCCTTGTCTATTAGTACGCTTATTCAAGAAGCCGCATCCATTTTTATGGATCACGAGGTTGCCATTTTAAAGGGCACTTTTGATGTTTCGCTGACAGACAAAAGCCGTTACAAAGCCCAAATAAAAGACATTTTGGATTTGAGTGTTCGCAATATTTATCAGGCGCAAGAGGTAATTGAAAAAGAACTAAAAGGCTATCAAGTTATTCATCGTTTGTTGGATGTTTTTGTTGGAGCTGCCATTCGCCAACGCGAAGGGAACGCCTCGGCATTTGATGCGCTAGCCTTGCAATGCCTTCCTGAAACCTTGGTTTTACCTCAAGAAGACACCTACGGTTTGCTGCTCAACATCAGTAGCTATGTGGCGAGTCTTACCGATGGAAAAGCCTTGGAGTGGTATCAAAAAATGGCGTAATGGAACAGGGCTGGGACGATGGATTTTACATGAAAAAAGCCCTTGTTGAGGCACAAGTTGCCCTTGAAAAAGGAGAAGTTCCTGTGGGTGCCGTTGTGGTTGCCAACAACAGTGTTATTGCCCGCGCACACAACCTTACGGAAGCACTTACTGACGTTACTGCCCATGCCGAAATGCAAGCCATTACCGCTGCAGCCAATGCCATTGGTGGAAAGTATTTACACGATTGCACACTCTATGTTACCCTAGAACCCTGCAGCATGTGTGCCGGTGCCTTGTATTGGAGTCAGGTTTCTAAAATAGTTTATGGAGCAAGAGATGAAGAAAGAGTTTGTATAAATCTACAAACCAAACTACATCCAAAAACAAAATTAGAAGGAGGAATATTAGCCAAAGAAGCTTCTAGTTTAATGAAACG
>CAZSSZ010000214.1:0-1761 GCA_964609755.1 uncultured Flavobacteriaceae bacterium
TGTACAAAAAACGCCGATTGGCAGATTTGCTCAAAGCCTTGGCACAGGTGGAGGGGATTGTTTGGATTCGTTTGCATTACGCCTTTCCAACAGGATTTCCCGAAGATGTGTTAGATGTAATAGCTACAGAACCCAAAGTATGTTCGTATATCGATATTCCTTTACAGCACATTTCTGACCCTATTTTGCGTTCCATGCGCCGTGGAACTACACAAGAAAAAACGACAGCGCTACTCAAGAACTTCAGAACAGCAGTGCCCAATATGGCTATTCGTACTTCGCTTATTTTGGGGTATCCAGGCGAGACGGAAGAGGATTTTGAATTGCTTAAATCTTGGGTACAAGAAATGCGCTTTGAGCGGTTGGGGTGTTTTCAGTATAGTCACGAGGAAAATACACACGCACATGCCTTAGAAGACGATGTTCCAGCTGAGGTAAAGCAGGCCAGAGGAAACGAACTTATGGAACTGCAGGCACAGATTTCTTGGGAGAAAAATCAAGGGTTGATAGGCAAAACCCTGCAATGCGTGATTGACAGAAAAGAAGGAAATTTCTTTGTTGGACGCACCGAGTTTGACTCCCCCGACGTAGACAACGAAGTGTGGGTTGATGCTCGTGAGCACTACCTAAAAGTGGGTGACTTTGCAGATTTAACCATAACGGTAGCGCAAGATTTTGACCTACAAGCGGTTCCTGCAAAAGCCTAGTTTGTTGTCTTAACACTTAATTTCTCACATTAACTACTTTTGTTTCGTGAACATTGTTGAAAATTTAGGGATTCATTCGGGTGTATTTACACCTTTGATACAGCGTTTGTTGCAATCTGACGCATCCCTTGAAGCGTTTCATAATGGGGTGTTAAATCCGACTAATGCAAAAGAACTTGCAAAAAAGCGCGCGTTTGGCTTTTCCGAAAAACAACGAAAGGTTTTGGTTGACGCTGTCAAAAATCAATACCAAAATATTGCCACAACCGATGCGGTTGCTGCCAACATAAAGGCTTTGGCAAAGCCAAATTCGGTAACGCTAACTACCGGGCATCAGCTTAATATTTTTACGGGGCCCTTGTTTTTTTGGTACAAGATTTTGGATGCAATAAATATTGCCGAACAGCTTCAAAAAGTGGATGCTACACATCACTATGTGCCTGTATTTTGGATGGCTTCTGAAGACCATGATTTGGAGGAAATCAATCACTTTTTTTTAGGCGGACAAAAAGTGCATTGGAATGCTTCTGCCATGGGTGCAGTAGGGCGAATGCCAACTGAAAATTTTCAAGAAGTATATGACAAGCTAAAGCCCATTTGGGGAGACACTCCAACAGGAAACGCGCTATTGGAGTTATTTGCTTCCTGTTATGTGGAGGAACAAAATTTAGCCAATGCTACCCGGAAATTGGTAGATCAATTGTTTGCAAAGTACGGCTTGGTGATTATTGATGGAGATTCCCCTGAACTGAAATCACTTTTTGCACCAATCATCAAAAAAGAGCTGACCGAAAAAACCACCTTTACTGCGGTTTCTATCGCCAACAAAGCCCTCTCAAAAACGATTGAGAAGTACACACCTCAGGTAAATCCCAGAGAAATCAACCTTTTTTATTTGCTGGATAACAAGCGGCTAAGACTTGTTGAATCGGAAGACGGATTTGCCACTGCTGATGGGAAACACCACTGGAAAGCATCTGAAATAGTAGATGAGGTTGATGAACATCCTGAGCGCTTTTCGCCCAACGCGCTAATGCGTCCGCTGTATCAAGAA
>CAZSSZ010000215.1:0-1760 GCA_964609755.1 uncultured Flavobacteriaceae bacterium
TTTTGTCGGGGTGGCAGGATTCGAACCTGCGACCTCCTGCTCCCAAAGCAGGCGCGATGACCGGGCTACGCTACACCCCGTAAAACGGATTGCAAATATAGAATATATCACAACCCATACAAACATAATTTTTCATCATTTTGAATAATTATTTGATAATAACTTTTGATAGTATTTTTTCGTTTCAAAACCTCTAATCCGTTACTTTTGAATGTTAAATTTTTAGAATGAGTAATCAAGCCGAACACATCAAAACCTTAATTATTGGTTCAGGGCCTGCAGGATATACAGCCGCAATCTACGCTGCTCGCGCCGACCTAAAACCAGTTGTATATACCGGTATGGAACCCGGAGGTCAATTAACCACTACCACTGAAGTAGATAATTTTCCAGGCTATCCAGAGGGTGTTGATGGGCCAACTATGATGGTGCAATTGCAACAACAAGCTGAACGTTTTGGAACAGATGTGCGTATCGGCATGGCTACTGCCGTTGAATTTTCTAAGGAAGTTGGCGGCGTACACCGTGTAACTATTGACAACAACAAAGAAATTACAGCCGATACGGTTATTATTTCCACAGGTGCCACAGCCAAATATCTTGGGCTTCCTAGTGAACAACGCTTGCGTGGCGGTGGTGTTTCTGCCTGTGCCGTTTGCGACGGATTCTTTTATAAAGGACAAGATGTAGCGATTGTTGGAGGTGGCGATACGGCAGCCGAAGAAGCAACCTATCTTGCAAATATCTGTAATAAGGTTACCATGCTTGTGCGTAAAGACCAGATGCGTGCATCAAAAGCAATGCAACATAGGGTTACGTCTACCCCAAATATTGACTTGCGTTATAATACCGAAATTGATGAGGTACTGGGAGAACAAGTAGTTGAGGGATTGCGTATGGTAAATAATCAAACGGGTGAAAAGGAGGAAATTGCCATTACGGGACTGTTTATTGCCATTGGTCACAAGCCAAACACAGATATTTTTAAGGGACAGTTGGATATGGATGAAGCGGGGTATTTAATCACTCAAGGGAAATCTACGAAGACAAATGTTCCTGGAGTATTTGCTTCTGGCGATGTGCAAGACAAAGAATACCGTCAAGCGGTAACGGCAGCTGGAACAGGCTGTATGGCAGCTTTAGATGCTGAACGCTATCTGGCAGAAGTTGCAGTTTAAAATGTAATTGAGGCGAAGTGTAAGCCAATAGAAATAGTGGCTACTATGGAAACCATCCATAACCCAAGTAAAATGAGCATTACACTTGAATTTTTCCTTTTAGAATCGCCCAGTAAGCGTTGTCCTAAAATGGCTAAAAAGGCAAAGGGTATACCTACCAAAAAAAGAATGGGGATGCTTGCCAACCAAACTGGAAATCCCCAATATTGAAATTCGATAAAATCACTAATTCCAGAAAATGGAAATCCGAATAATTCGGCTAACCCCACAGAGAATAAGGTGATAGTGAGTGAAAATAGAACCACATAGGAAACAATTATCAGTATGATCCCTATTAACTTTGCAAGTACAGCAATTAAAGTTTGCACAAAACTGCCAAGTGCTTTAAAAAAAGAGTGTACACCGCTACGTGCTTTTTCGGTGGAGGCTTTGTAATCCACATTGTTTATACTGTCTTTTACATCATTGATTCCTTCTCTAAATTTTTTTTCGAGTGTCGAGATATTTACGGGTTCACCTTTCATAGCAAGCTTTTCGGCAGTCGTTTTTGCAGGTGCTATAAAAATCCAAAGCGCAAAATAC
>CAZSSZ010000216.1:0-1758 GCA_964609755.1 uncultured Flavobacteriaceae bacterium
GGTGGTGTTGTCGTAGAAACCATCAATCGTCTAAGTTCTCCAACAACCACAGTTATTATTACACAGACTTCTAAAGTTGCAGACTTTGCGCCAACTCGTTGGAAAGAGACAGCGCAGTCGAAAGAAGCGCAAGAATATGTCAATCGTTTAAAACAGTTTGCAAACACGAACCCTCAGATTCATCTATTTGATTACAGCGAAATACTCGACCGTTCTTCAAAATCTGATTGGTTAAAGGACGGTTTTCACCCATCAATGATTGCATATTTTAAAATGTCGGAAGCAATCAAAGCAAAACTGAATGAGGGTATTGATAATTTTGCGGATGCAAGATCACTTCAAGATGTTGGTGGAGTTCGCGAAACTTGCTCTTATGTTGCCGTCAGAGAGGGAATCGATGAAAAGGACAAGTTTTATCGTTATGATTATGGTGCTGGCAAAATACAGTTTTTGGACATGAAGCATGGGTCAGATTTGCGAGTCAAATTCATACCAAAAGAAGGCATAAATGATATCTACACGATTGAAACAGAATCCTTTTTAACGATTGACACATTTGGACACATGAGAGGTTGGCTGGGCGTTTATGGTGGCAAAAAGTCGAAAAAAACGAACCCAAAATTCACTACCGCAGGATATTCTTTTGAGGACGAGGGCAAGCCGTATGAAGGAACACATATTTTCACAAATCGAGATTGGATCCGCAAATGGTATCAAAAAATCACTGTTTTCGATTGTGGCTCGAATACATCTCAATCTCTCTCAGATGAGATAACACCGCAAACTTTGCGTAATGAGTGGTTCCAAGTGGACGCAATTGATGTTGATGGGCTTAAGGAAGTTTCCAGCGCCAAACCTATCAAACTAAAATTGAGGTTGGGCATCCCTAATGGGGACGGACCATTTCCAACAGTGGTAATACTACATGGGTCTGGCAATATGAAAGAAAGAGATCTTGCGCTTGGTACAAGACTAGAGCAAAACGGCTTGGCATGGGTTGGCGTCTATTCGTATGACTCACGCGGTCTCAAGTACAAGCCGTATGATGAACGTTTAATCGGCTCTAACGTATTTGACCAAGTATCAGATGCTTTTCATGCGCTGAAGTTTATTAAAAAACACCCCCTGCTGGATAGTGGCAAAGTTGCCGTCACTGGATTTTCACTTGGCGGTTTATCATCGTATGCAATAGCAAGTAATTCACTATCGAAAAAGTTTAACGTCTCGAGTGAACAGTTCGTATATAGCTTGAATCAATATGGCCCCTGCCTGATGTTTCCCACTGATCCCAATCCAAAATTTAAAATAGAGCATCTTTGGGGAAACAACGACTCATCTACACCAAAAAAACTCTGCGAGAAGCTAAATGAACATATCAATAATAAAGGTGGGTCATCTCAATATCAATTTATTGAGGGTGCCGCCCACGGTTGGTTTAAGCAAGGGCCGCCAACTTTAGACGCTGACAGCAATTTTCAGTGTGAAATTGAGGTTGATGCTGAGGGTATTAGACTAGCAAAGAGTGGCAAGAAGCCAGAAGATCTCAGTGATTTAGCTTTACTCAAGTTCGCTGCCAAGCATTGCAGAAAGAGAACGCCCGTTGAGGCCTATGCTTATGAACCCGCTGAAGATTTAACGGTCAAATCTTTGGTAAATGCGCTTCAGTAACGATTTTACCTAATCTTTGTAGCTATACATGCATATATACCTATGTGGGGCCTATGGCCCATGCATGGGGGGGTGTATTTTCAATCATTG
>CAZSSZ010000217.1:0-1699 GCA_964609755.1 uncultured Flavobacteriaceae bacterium
TAGTTAAAGACAGTAAACATTAAGTCTACCCAAACCCCAAAAAAGTAAAAATGAAAGTTGTAGGTGTTCACTAAAACAGATTTGGGTTTTGTTTACAGCTAAATTAACAAAAAAAGTTTAGGCATAAAAAAAGGCGTTGAAAAACGCCTTTTAAATCCTTTTGCTGTAACCCCGCTACACATGCAAGGCACGGTCTTCGGTGGCGGCAAGGGCTGCTTCTTTTACGGCTTCGGCATAGGTGGGGTGTGCGTGGCTCATACGTGCCAAGTCCTCGGCAGAAGCACGGAATTCCATCGCGGTTACCGCTTCGGTAATCAGGTCGGCGGCACGCGCACCTATCATATGTACACCCAAAATCTCATCCGTTTCGGCATGTGCCAAAATCTTTACAAAACCATCGGTGTCCATACTCGCTCTAGAACGCCCCAACGCACGCATGGGAAACTGCCCTTTTTTGTGCGGGATATTCGCAGCCTTTAGCTCCTCCTCCGTTTTTCCCACAGCAGCCACTTCGGGCCAAGTGTAAATCACATTCGGAATCAGGTTATAATCCATATGCGGCTTTTGCCCCGCTAAAAATTCAGCAACCAACACGCCTTCTTCTTCGGCTTTGTGCGCCAACATGGCACCACGCACCACATCGCCAATGGCGTAAATGTTCTGGGCTGTGGTTTGCAGTTGGTTGTTTACCTCAACCTGTCCGCGGTCGTTAAGCGTTACGCCGGCAGCTTCGGCGTTAAGTCCGTTGGTGTAGGGTCTTCTGCCTACAGAGACCAAACAATAATCCCCTGCAAAGGTTTGCGCTGCGCCTTTTTTGTCGTTTGCTGTTACGTTGACCGTATTGCCTTTGCGCTCTACGGCAGTTACTTGGTGCGAAAGGTAAAATTTCACCCCTTGCTTTTTCATCACTTTCATCAACTCTTTGGAAAGTGCAGCATCCAACACCGGGCTGATGCGGTCGGCGTATTCAATCACGCTGACTTCGGCACCCAATCTGCGGTATACCTGTCCCAATTCTAAGCCGATAACACCACCGCCAATCACCACCAAGTGTTTTGGGATTTCGCTAAGCTCCAAGGCTTCGGTTGAATTAATAATACGTTTTTTGTCTAGGTTGATAAACGGCAAACTTCCCGGCGTAGAACCCGTGGCAATAATGGTATGCTTTGCCTCAATGGTCTGCGCATCTTCGCCTGTAATTTTTATGTGCGTAGCATCTTCAAACGAACCCAAACCTCGCAGTACTGTAATCTTGTTTTTGTCCATCAAAAAATCAATCCCTTTTACCGTTGTGGACACCACCTCACGTTTGCGGGCAATCATTTGCGGGAAATTCACCGCAAGCGTGCCCTCAACGTCAATACCGTGGGTTTTAAAATCTTTAACCGCCGTTTCGTAGTGGTGCGACGAATCCAACAAGGATTTTGAGGGAATACAGCCCACATTAAGGCAGGTACCGCCCAAGGTGGGTTCTTTTTCAATGACTACCGTTTTCATGCCAAGTTGCGCACAACGAATAGCTGCAACATATCCTCCGGGACCCGAGCCAATAACGGCTACATCAAATTGATTCATTTGTTGTTTGATTTAGTAATACAAATGTACAATGAACAGCGCATATCTTACAGCATTATGTCATATTCCTCACAAAATTGTTTTAAAACCTTATTGCTGTTACAGCATAGCTGTGATTTGTTAT
>CAZSSZ010000218.1:0-1678 GCA_964609755.1 uncultured Flavobacteriaceae bacterium
TGTACACAAACCTTCAATATCTGATTTGTGGCTTAACCAACCAGTGGTGCCACATACCACCGGAACACCTTGTTCTAGTGCATGTGTGATATTGGAAACCGCTGCCGAGGGCACGCTAAAATTTATGGCAACATCTGCATCGTCAAAGACATCATTCGGATTGTCTTTATCAATTGTGGCCACAATTTTGTGTCCGCGTGTTTTGGCAACTTCCGCTATGGCTTTGCCCATTCTTCCGTACCCTAATAAGGCTATTTTCATATTAAAATGTTATGGCGACACTCATCCCTGCAACTGGCGTAGCGTTTATCGGCGCTATATCAAAATAAGGTTTAAAACTCAAGTCGCTATTTACGTTATATTGCTTCAGGTGTGCATCAATATTAGCATCCAAAACATTTAAAAAATAAAATCCCAAAATGAAAAGCATCGATCGATCTCGGTTACGTTTATAAAAATCTTGTCCGTCTATCAAGCGGTCTGTACTGCTGATAATCCCTTGAAATTCATCATCGTTATAGCCGGCTATGCGTCTTTTATAGGCATTTCTATACCGCACATAATTTTTTTGATTTAGATCATAGGTATATACAGACGCTCCTATCGAGCCATACACGAGCGGCACTTTCCAATAACGTTTGTTGTAAACCTGTCCCAAACCAGGCAGCACAGCAGAGTAGAAAGCCGCTTTTGCAGGACGAAGCGGGTCTTCATCCTCGCTTTTTTGGATGTCTTCTGCTACGATTTGTTGTGCAAAAGAGACAGTGCAAGTCAGCAGGATAAACGCAAAAAGGCAAGAACGTACCACTAATTTAATTTTTTGCGGATGGTTTTAAACTCTTTCTCGGAACCGAAAGGGATGATGATTTTTCCACCTCCGTTTTTGTCTACGGTTGTTTGCACCGCAGCACCAAAGAATTCGCTAAGGGCATCAATGTGCTTAACGGTAAAGTCGTTGATTTCAGCTTTAGGTGTAACTGTTTTTGGTTTCACGGCTTGTTCCGTAGCACGAACTGACATACCTGTGGCGACAATTTTCTTGTACAGGTTTAGTTGTTCTTTGGCGTTTTCAACACCTAGAAGTGCGCGCCCATGTCCCATAGAAATAAAGCCATCACGAATTCCAGATTGAATGATTGGATCGAGGTTTAAAAGGCGTAAATAATTGGTGATTGTAGACCGTTTTTTTCCAACGCGCTTGCTCATTTGTTCTTGCGTAAGCTGTACTTCGTCGATGAGTTGTTGGTAGCTTAGGGCAATTTCAATGGGATCTAAATCATCTCGCTGAATATTTTCTACAAGAGCCATTTCAAGCGACTCTTGGTCGTTTGCTACTCGGATAAAGGCTGGAATGGTCTCTAGATTAAGAGACTGCGAAGCACGAAAACGACGTTCACCAGAAACCAGTTGGTATTTTTCGGAACCCATTTTTCGAACAGTAATGGGTTGTATCACTCCCAATTCGGCTATTGAGGAAGCAAGTTCGCTAAGCGTTTCAGGGTTGAATTGCGTTCTGGGTTGGAACGGGTTGGTTTCAATTTGACTTAACGGTACTTCCAACACACGCCCCGCTACGTTTCCTTTTTGAAGGTTTTCTTCGGTAGGGAGTAAGGCTGAAAGTCCGCGCCCCATAGCTTGACGTTTTTTTGCTTTTGCCATATCAGTTGTTTTTGTTTAT
>CAZSSZ010000219.1:0-1653 GCA_964609755.1 uncultured Flavobacteriaceae bacterium
TGTGCCACGGTTTATCATGGGCTCAATAGCCACAACCATACCTTCCAAAAAGGCTTTTCCTTTACCGCGTTTGCCGTAGTTGGGCATTTCGGGTTTTTCGTGCATGGTGGTTCCCAATCCGTGCCCTACCAATTCGCGAACCACGCCATAGCCAAATTGTTCAACATACTGCTGAATGGCGTAGCCAACATCGCCCACACGATTTCCCACACGAAAGGCTTCAATACCCTTGTAAAGTGAGGCTTTTGTACGGTCTAGCAGACGCTTGGTTTCTGGGTCAATATCCCCAATTTCAAAGGTGTAGGCATGGTCACCGTAATAGCCGTTTTGCAATACGCCACAGTCAATGGAGAGGATATCGCCTTCTTGCAGCGGCGTGTTGTTTGGAATGCCGTGTACCACTTGTTCGTTTGGACTAACGCATAGCGTGTTGGGAAAATCATACAACCCCAAAAACCCCGGAATGGCGTTGTGGTCACGAATAAAGGTTTCCGCTTTTTTGTCGAGTTCCAAGGTGGTTACCCCGGGTTTGATTTCGCTTGCCAGCATCCCTAAGGTTTTAGACACCAACAGGGCGCTGTTGCGAATGAGTTCTATTTCTTCGGCTGTTTTTTGTAACGACATTAGTCTTCGTACGTGTGTTTATAGGCTGCGCCACTAAGTATGGCAAGCATATCATCTTCCAAAAAATCTATGGGGGATTCTACAATGCGGTGGATTTCTGTGCCGTTTTTGTAAAAAATAAAAGTCGGCACATTGGTAATGCCTTTGGCAGCAGCACTTCCCGAGGGTGTTTTTTTATCCTCATCCACGGCAATAAGGGTTGTTTTTTCCTTAAATTCCAGTTCGTCTAAAATCCTAAAAAACGCAGGCACTTGCAGTTGACTGTCTCCGCACCAAGTACCCATAAATACCTCAATTTCAACATCTTTTAACAGCGGTTGAATTTGGTCTAAGGTTTTGGCAAAGGGGTTGTAATTGGTGTATTCTGTATCAAACCATTCGTTGTGTGGTGCTTTTTTTAAGTCTTTTAGCTCAATAGGACCCAATAATTCTTGACCTGTGGAACAACTCCACAAACAAACAAAAAGAAAAACACACAAAGTTCTCATGGCGTGTACATCAGATTTTAACGCTAAAGTAGTGATTTTGCGGTCATCTGAGGAGGTTGCGGAACGCCCATAAGGGCAAGCACCGTTGGTGCGATATCACAAAGTGCCCCCTCGTTGATGCGTTTCGCATCGGGGTCAATCAAATAGACAGGTACCAAATTGGTGGTGTGTGCCGTATTTGGGCTACCGTCTGGGTTGATCATGGTGTCGCAGTTTCCGTGGTCGGCAATGATGATAACGGAGTAACCGCCCTTTTGAGCAGCCGCTACAACATCTGCTGCACAGCTGTCCACGGTTTCACACGCTTTGATGGCTGCTGCCATATCGCCGGTATGTCCTACCATGTCGGGGTTGGCAAAATTTAGGCATACAAAATCGGCAGCTTGCGCGTTGAGTTTGGGTACTATCGCATCACGAATATCAAAGGCACTCATTTCGGGTTGCAAATCGTAGGTTGCCACTTTGGGCGAGGGACACAAGATGCGGTCTTCGCCCTCGAAAGGGGTTTCCCGTCCGCCGTTAAAGAAAAAAGTAACGTGTG
>CAZSSZ010000220.1:0-1628 GCA_964609755.1 uncultured Flavobacteriaceae bacterium
GATACCGTTTGTTGTGCCGTAGGCACCGGCGGAACCTTAGCGGGTTTGGCAAATTCCGCAGCAGACCACCAACATCTTGTGGGGTTTCAAATGGCAAATGATGCCGCAATACCAGAGCGTATTCGTACCTTTGTAGCAGGTAAAAATTGGTCGCTAGTGCAACACGCTAGCTATTGTGGTTATGCCCAAGCCGATGCGAAGCTTGTTGCGTTTGCGACAAGGGTTTTACGGCAAACGGGTGTTTTGCTAGACCCAATTTATACCGCACCTATGCTGTTTCAGTTGGTGCAAATGATAAAAGATAACACATGGACGTTTGGAACAAAACTCTTACTGATACATACCGGCGGAACGCAAGGTATCGCGGGCTTCAATTCCCGCCACGAGCTGCAATGGCCAGAGGGCTAGCGCTTATTTTTATGGGGCTATTTTTAGTTTCTTGTGGTTCAAAAAAGGTAGTTTATAATCGAGAGGTTAAGCGCACCACCAAAAAAATTGAGGAGGCTTCGCCAAAAAAAGCTGAAAAAAAATTAACTGAACTCGATGCGCGAACACGCATGAAAGTGTATGTGTTGCAATATGCCGAATTGGCACAAAAAGAGATGAATAAATATGGTATTCCAGCGAGTATCACCTTGGCGCAAGGACTATTGGAGTCGCAAGCGGGAATTGGTGAATTGGCAGTAAAGTCGAATAACCATTTTGGAATTAAATGTCACAAAGGATGGCGTGGTGCAAGTGTTTCGCACGACGATGATGCCATGGGCGAATGTTTCCGCAAATACAAAAAAGTGGAACAGTCCTATAGGGATCACTCTGAGTTTTTGAGAAATAGAGAGCGATACAGTGACCTTTTTAAAATGAAAAAAACAGATTATGTGAGTTGGGCACACGGGCTTAAAAAAGCAGGATATGCTACCGACCCTCAATATGCCTACAAGCTCATTTCGCTCATTGAGCGCTACGAACTTTGGCAGTTTGACGGCAGCAAAGCCCCTATTGCTACATCCAAAAAATCCAAACCCAAAGGTGTTTATGCTGTACAGCAGGGCGACACCCTATATTCGATTTCAAACAAATTTGACCTCAGCGTAGAAAAATTAATGGAACTAAACGCCTTGCAATCTACCGAATTGGCAATAGGGCAACAACTCAAACTAAAATGATGCAATACCAACGTAGCAGCGCCTTATTTGCCGAGGCAAAAACCGTAATTCCTGGAGGGGTAAATTCGCCTGTTCGTGCCTTTAATGCTGTTGGGGGAACCCCTATTTTTCTTACCCATGCCAAAGGCGCGTATTTGTATGATGAAGATGGAAATCGGTACATAGACTACATCGCTTCGTGGGGACCTATGATTTTGGGTCATGCACATCCACAAGTGGTGGAAGCCATTCAAAAGCGTGCCGAAAAAGGAACTTCGTATGGCATCCCTACGGCACTAGAAACCCAAATTGCCAAGCAAGCCCTATCCATGGTGCCAAACATGGATCAAATTCGGTTTGTAAACTCTGGTACAGAAGCCTGTATGAGTGCTGTGCGCCTAGCACGCGGCTATACGGGGCGGGATAAAATTATCAAGTTTGCTGGCTGTTATCACGGGCACGCTGATGCTTTTTTGATACAAG
>CAZSSZ010000221.1:0-1609 GCA_964609755.1 uncultured Flavobacteriaceae bacterium
CAAGTGCGCTCTTCATGTGGATGTACGATTCCCAAAAAGCCGGAAGCGCCCATTGCGCCTGGTGCATCGGATGTTATTGAGGTAAAATATGATACCCAACGCGTGGGACCTATTCGGAAAACAATAACCGTTTCATCGAATGCGACAAACCCTATGGTTGCGCTTAAAATTAAGGGAGAAGTCGTAGACCCCGAGCAGTAGGAAATTTAATACGGTTCACACTCAATTTTTCGCATCTTTGCAGGCAAAACAATTCTATGCCAGAAATTTCGCGTAAAGGAGCCAATTTACCGACCTCGCCCATTCGTAAACTATCGCATCAAGCAGAACTGGCTAAGGCGCGTGGTATTTACATCTATCACCTCAATATCGGGCAGCCTGATTTAGCAAGTCCACAGCGTGCACTTGATGCAATACGCACATATAACGAAGAAGTTGTTGCCTATGGACCATCAGAAGGAACCCTATCGTTTCGTGAAAAACTTGTTAATTACTACAAGCAACATCAAATTGAGTTAAGCCCTGAAGATATTTTGGTTACTACAGGAGCGAGTGAAGCCATCATTATGGCGTTGGACTGCATTACTAACGAAGGTGACGAACTTATCATTCCTGAGCCTTTTTATGCCAATTACGAAACCTTTGCGGCTGCTTGTGGGGTAAAAGTAGTCGGAATCCCCTCTACTTTTGAAAGCCAATTTGCGTTGCCAGATATTGAAACCATTGAGGCCGCCATTACAGAAAAAACCCGTGCGCTTTTTATATGCAACCCCAACAATCCATCAGGTTATGTATATACCAAATCAGAGCTTGAGGCACTAGCACAGTTGGCCATAAAACACGATATTTTTTTTATTGTAGATGAGGTGTATCGCGAGTTTGTGTACGATGGAAATACGCATACTTCCGTGTTGCAGTTTGAGGGACTAGAACAACACGCTATTCTTATAGATTCCATGTCGAAACGGTACAGCATGTGTGGAGCGCGTATTGGTTGCTTGATTACCAAAAACAAAGAAATCGTTCATGCGGCACTAAAATTTGCGCAATCCAGATTATGCCCGCCAACCATTGCGCTTCACGCTTGCGAAGCAGCACTTGACGAACCCAAACAGTACTTAGAAAACGCTATTGAAGAATATCAAATTCGAAGAGAAACTGCCATAAAACATCTTAGCACCATTCTGGGGGTTACTGTCGCCGCTCCAAAAGGAGCATTCTATTGTTTGGTACGCCTGCCTGTTTCAGACAGTGACCATTTTGCCAAATGGATGTTAGAATCTTTTCAAGATAATGGAGAAACCCTTATGGTAGCACCCGCAAATGGATTTTTCTCTGGAAATACTACCGGAAAAGACATGATACGCATTGCTTTTGTGCTGAATGCTGAAAAACTAAAAAGGGCCATCAAACTCCTTGAGTTGGGCTTAGGAGAATACTTAAAAAACCATGGAAGCTAAACCGTTTTCTTTAGCGCAACACAACACATTTGGCGTAACCGCCAAAACACCCCTTTTTGTTGAGGCAACATCGAGTATTGCGCTACAGGAAATCCTTAAAGATCCACGGTTTAAAGACGCACTCATTCTGGGTGGTGGCAGCAACGTGT
>CAZSSZ010000222.1:0-1561 GCA_964609755.1 uncultured Flavobacteriaceae bacterium
ATATCAACGGGGTTATTATTTTCGGGTTGCGCAAACACGGAAACCTCAATTTGCTCGCCCAATACCTGAAGTTGGTCAATGGCAGCAGGGCGATAGACATCACAAGCTACCAAAAGGACCTTTTTTGCTTGTTTTGTTTTAAGGTGTTTGGCAAGTTTGGCTGCACAGGTGGTTTTCCCCGAACCTTGCAATCCACTCATCAAAATAACAGCAGGCTTGCCCGAAACGGCAAGATCGGCTTTTTGACCACCCAATAACGCAGTGAGTTCGTCTTGTACAATTTTCACCAAAAGTTGCCCTGGCTTAAGGCTGGTAAGCACTTTTTGACCTAGGGCTTTTTCTTTAACTTCTTGTGTAAAGGCTTTAGCGATTTTGAAATTAACATCGGCATCTAGCAGGGCTCGACGAATTTCTTTCATCGTTTCGGCAACATTGACTTCCGAAATACGACCGTGACCTTTAAGTGTTTTGAGTGCTTTATCTAAGCGTTTACTAAACTGTTCAAACATGAAATGGAATAAAAGTCAAAATTACGGAAATTCCTTTTTCTGATACATCCTAAAGATGACAAATACATGCGGTATGGTAATGGCGGCCAAAAAGCTGAAAAATACAGCTAGAAGGGTATCTGAGTTGTCCTTATAATATAATAAAGCCAAGGCAAATCCAATCATTGCTAAAATCCAGTACGGCAGGGCTAGTTTTAGGTAAGATGTAATGGGCTTGGGTTTATCAGGAAAAAGTTCTAGTGCTTGTGCTTTAAGGGAAGGTAGACTATGCCATAACACAAAATATACAGCAAACGACCACAGAAGGGAGGTTTGCGTAAATAATAACGTTAACGCCAAGAGTGCAAAAAATTGAAAAGGCAGTTGACGTTTTAGCTGATTGTAATTTAATACAAGGAGAAATACGGACAATACAGACGATAAAATTAGAAGCAATTGGAATAGTTGAACCTTTAATGTAATGGCGGTAAGTTCATTGATTACGGCAATGGTTTGATCAATATGGGTGTAGAAAAGGAGTGCAAAAAGGAATACTCCATAGACAGCATAGAACAAATAGATTTTTGGAGCATTGACAATTTGGGAAGTATGCCATTGTTGTTCGCCAAAGTGATAAGCACTCACCAAAACAAAAAGCAAAATAGCCCATTGCGGAATGCTTTGTAGAGCGAAAACCATAACCAAAACAAAAAAAACATAACTGACGAAAAGATAACTAAACTGACGTTTTTTTACCGTTTTACTGGCTTTTGAAAGGATAAATAAATCATTTGCGCCATGAATTATGCCTATTGTTAACACATTAATAGCTGCTAAAACCCACAAAAAAGTGTTTGGCATGAACACACCCAACACAGTGCAAATCAACGTAATAGCAATTTTTATGAATCTAATTTTCTGCAGGAACAACATTTTTATTTAATGTTTTTAAAAAATATTTAGTCAAATATATACCGTTTGTTTAATTTTTTATAACTTGCACTAAACAAAATATAATTTAAAAAATTATGACACTTACTAATTTAGTTACAATTGCGGACTTAAGTGATCCG